>JALYPS010000167.1 GCA_030856285.1 Pseudomonadota bacterium | reverse complement strand
CGGCTGGATCGACCATTTCGCCGCGACCGCCGCAACCGGCTTCGGAGCCGGGTAGGGGCGGATGCCCGCTGCGCCCATCCTGCTGCTCGACCAGACCGACTCGACCAATGCGGACGCCCGCCGACGTGCGGAGGCGGGCGAGTCCGGCCCGCTGTGGATCGTCGCGCGGCGCCAGACCGAGGGCCGCGGTCGGCGTGGGCGGCAATGGGAAAGCCAGGGTGGCAACCTGTTTTCCACCCTGCTGCAATTGACCCGAAAATCTCCCGCGGAGGCCGCGCAGGTGACGTTCGTGGCCGCCCTCGCCATCGCCGACCTGCTGGATGCGTATGCGCCGCCGTCGCTGGTGACGATCAAATGGCCGAATGACGTGATGCTGGCCGGCGAGAAGGCATCGGGCGTGCTGGTCGAGTCCGGTGCGCATGAGAGCGGCGGTCTGTGGCTCGCCGTCGGGATCGGGGTCAATCTGGCCCGTGCGCCGGAAGGAACCGAACGACCGGCGACGGCCCTGGTCCACCATCTGCGTGGCGACGTGAACGCCCCGCCGACGGTCGAGGCCGCCGCGGCCCGGCTGGCCGAGGCCTTCGATGTCTGGATGACGCGCTGGGAGACGCTGGGGTTCCAGCCGATCCTCGACGCCTGGCGGGCGCGGACCCCGGGGCTGGACGGGCCCGCTGTCGCCCGGCTGGGCCGCGAGACAGTCGAGGGCACCGCCGAGGGCGTGGCGCCCGACGGGGCGCTGAAATTGAGGCTGGCGGACGGGAGCCTGCGGTTGATCTCCGCGGGCGACGTCTTCTTCGGGGAGGCCGCGTAATGCTGCTGGCGATCGAGCAGGGCAATACGAACACGCTGTTCGCGGTGCATGACGGGAGCGACTGGATCGCCCAGTGGCGCACCGCCACGGAGAGCAGCCGCACGGCCGACGAATACGCCGTCTGGCTGAGCCAGCTGCTGGCCATGCGCGGTCTGTCGATCAGCCAGCTGGATGGGTGCATCATCTCAAGCGTGGTGCCGCAGTCGATCTTCAACCTGCGCAACCTGTCGCGCCGCTATCTGTCGGTCGAGCCGCTGGTGATCGGCGACAATGTCGATCTCGGCATGACGGCGCGGATCACCAAGCCGAGCGAGGCGGGCGCCGACCGGCTGGTCAACGCCATCGGGGCGCATCTGCTCTACCCGGGCGACCTCATCGTCATCGACAGCGGTACGGCCACGACCTTCGACGTCATCGCCACCGACGGGGCCTTCGAGGGCGGGGCCATCGCCCCCGGGATCAATCTGAGCCTTCAGGCGCTTCACGAGGCGGCGGCCATGCTGCCGCGCATCGCCATCCAGCGGCCGGACCGGGTGATCGGCAAGGACACCGTGTCCAACATGCAGTCCGGCGTCTTCTGGGGTTATGTCGCCCTGATCGAAGGCATGATCGCACGCATCAAGGCGGAGTGGGGCAAGCCCATGACCGTCATCGGCACCGGCGGCGTCGCTTCGCTGTTCGAAGGGGCCACAGAATCCATCGACCGGTTTGATCCGGACCTGACTATCCGCGGCCTTCTCGAAATCTGGCGGCGGAACACCATCTAAAGGACCTATGAAAAAGACAACCAACGACGAACTCGTCTTCCTGCCGCTGGGCGGGTCGGGCGAGATCGGTATGAATCTCAACCTGTACGGCTATGGCCCCGAGGCGAACCGCGAGTGGATCGTGGTCGATGTGGGCGTGACCTTCGGCGACCTGTCGACGCCCGGCGTGGATGTGATCGTACCCGACCCCGCCTTCCTCGAGGGCGAGACCATTCGCGGCATCGTCCTGACCCACGCGCATGAGGACCACATTGGGGCTCTCGGCTGGCTGTGGTCGCGCATGAAGGCGCCGCTGTACGCCACGCCGTTCACCGCCTTCCTGATCCGCGAGAAGCTGCGCGAGGCCGGCATTCTGGATCAGGTCAAGCTGATCGAGGTGCCTCTGGGCGGGACCATCGACCTGGGCCCGTTCCAGGTGACCATGGTGACCATGACCCATTCGATCGCCGAGCCGAACGGCCTTGCGATCCGGACTCCCCTGGGCACGGTCCTGCACACCGGCGACTGGAAGATCGACGACGATCCGATCATCGGCCAGGTCACCGACTCCGCCACCATCACCCGCCTCGGCGACGAGGGTGTGCTGGCCATGGTCTGCGATTCCACCAATGTCTTCGTCGAGGGCTCGGCGGGGTCGGAAGGCGGCGTCCGCAACGCCCTGATCGAACTGATCGGCGGGCTGAAGGGCCGGATCGCGGTCGGCTGTTTCGCCTCGAACGTGGCCCGCATGGACAGCGTCATCCGCGCCGCGGAGGCCGCGGGTCGCCGCGTGTCGCTGGCGGGCCGGTCGATGCACCGGATCACCTCGGCGGCCAAACACGTCGGCATGCTGGGCGACATCAAGCCGTTCCTGACGGACGAGGAGGCACGCGTCTGGCCGGCCGACCAGATCCTGTATCTGTGCACCGGCAGTCAGGGCGAGGCGCGGGCGGCCCTGTCGCGCGTGGCCGAGGGGACGCACCCCTACATCAAGCTGAGCAAGGGCGATCACTGCATCTTCTCGTCGCGGGTCATCCCCGGCAACGAGCTGTCGATCGGCCGTCTGCAGGACAAGCTCGCGGACCGCGGGGTGCGGCTCTATACCGAGCGGGACCACCCCGGCATCCACGTCTCGGGCCATCCGTGCCGAGAGGAACTGCGCCAGATGTACGCTTGGGCGCGGCCGAAGATCGCCGTGCCGACCCATGGCATGCGCCGTCACCTGGCCGAGCACGCCAATCTGGCCAAGGACATCGGTATCTCCGAGACGGTGACGCCGCGCAACGGCGACATGGTGCGGCTGGCGCCCGGACCGGCCGCCATCATCGATGAAGTTCCGAACGGCCGGCTCTATGTCGACGGCGGCCGTCTGGTCACCGAACAGGGCGAGGCGCTGCACGAGCGGCGGCATGCGTCGACCAACGGCGTGCTGATCGTCAGCTTCGCCATGGACAAGCGCGGCAAGATCGTCAGCGACATCGACGTGCGGGCAATCGGCCTGCCCGGCGATGCGGAATCGCCGCTGGGCGATGCGCTGGATGATCTGGCTGAACGCGCCGAACAGGCGGTCAACAAGCTGAAAGGCGCGGCCCTCGAGGACGAGATGGTCATCGAACAGGCCGTCTCGCGCGCCCTCAAGAAGGCGAGCCAGCAGATCTGGGATCGCCGGCCTATCGTCGAGACCATCATTCTGAGGCTTTGAAGCCGGGGGGCGGCTTCGTCTATAAGGAGCCGAATCCGCGCCTGCCGCCCCAAGGACGACCCATGCCCGACGCCCCGCCCGAGTTTCTCTACAAGCGCGTCCTGCTGAAGGTCTCGGGCGAGGTGCTGATGGGCGACCAAGCCTATGGCATCGACATGAAGACCGTCGCCGGCGTGGCCCAGGCCGTGGCCGACGTGGCCAGCGAGGGTGTCGAAATCTGCCTCGTCATCGGCGGCGGCAACATCTTCCGCGGACTGAGCAAGGCCGCGGGCGACATGGAGCGGGCCACCGCCGACTATATGGGCATGCTGGCCACGGTCATGAACGCCCTGGCCATGCAGGCGGCGCTGGAGAAGATCGGCGTCCAGACCCGGGTGCAGAGCGCCCTGACCATGAACGCCGTGGCCGAGCCCTATGTGCGCCGCCGCGCCCTGCGCCACCTCGAAAAGGGCCGGGTGGTGATCTTCGCCGCCGGCGTCGGCGCGCCGTTCTTCACGACCGACTCGGGCGCCGCGTTGCGGGCCGCCGAGATGGGCTGCGACGCCCTGCTGAAGGGCACCAGCGTGGACGGCGTCTACACGGCCGATCCCAAGAAGGACGCCAGCGCCACGCGGTACGAGACCCTGACCTATCACGACGTGCTGGCGAAGGACCTCAAGGTCATGGACGCCTCGGCCATCGCCCTGATGCGTGACTCGGGCATTCCGATCGTGGTTTTCTCGATCCGCGAGAACAATTCGCTGCGCCGGACGCTGACGGGGGAGGGGACCTTTACGGTCATCTCGTCCAAAAAAGCCGCCTGAGCCGCCAAAGACAAAAAAACGCGAGAGAAACGACCATGGCCAAGCCCGATCTGAAGACCTACCGCGAGCGGATGGACAAGTCCGTGAGCGCCCTGAAGGAAGAGTTCAACGGTCTGCGCACGGGCCGCGCCAACGTCGGCCTGCTAGATCCCGTGCAGGTGCAGGCCTACGGCTCCAACGCCCCGCTGAACTCGGTCGCCGCCATCAGCGTGCCCGAGCCGCGCATGATCTCGGTCAACGTCTGGGACAAGTCGATGGTCGGCCCGGTCGAGAAGGCCATCCGCGCCGCCGGCCTGGGTCTGAACCCGATCGTGGACGGCCAGACCCTGCGCATCCCCGTGCCGCCGCTGACCGAGGAACGCCGCAAGGACCTGGCCAAGCTGGCCGGCAAATACACCGAGCAGCAGAAGATCGCCGTTCGCAACGTCCGCCGCGACGCGAACGAGGATCTCAAGAAGGCTGAAAAGGCCGGCGAGATCAGCCAGGACGAGCAGAAGAAGATGGAGACCGAGGTCCAGAAGGACACCGACGCGGCGATCAAGCGCATCGACGAGGCCTTGAGGGCCAAGGAAGTTGAGATCATGCAGGTTTGACGGCGCGATTTGCCGTAGGATACGCCCCGGATGCCCGCCGAACCCTTTCACACAGCGCCGACTGACGGACCGCGCCACGTCGCCCTGATCATGGACGGCAACGGGCGCTGGGCCGAGGCTCGCGGCTTGCCCCGCGCCATGGGCCACCGCGAGGGGGTTCAGGCGCTGAAGAGGACGGTTGAGGCCGCCCCCCGGTTCGGGATCCGCTGCCTGACAGTGTTCGGTTTTTCGACCGAGAACTGGAGCCGCCCGGCTGAAGAGGTCTCCGACCTGATGGGGCTGGTCCGTTCCTATGTCGCCAGCGATCTGAAGCGGCTCGAGCGCGCGGGCGTGCGGGTCCGGGTGCTGGGTCGCCGCGCGGGCCTGCCTGCCGACATCATCGAGATCATCGACCGGGCCGAGGCGACGACGGCGCACAATGATAAATTCCTGCTCCAGGTCGCCTTCAACTACGGCGGGCGGGCGGACATCGTCGATGCGGCCAGACGCCATGTCGACGCCGTGCTGGCCGGGGAGGCCACGGGGCCGCTGGACGAGGAGTCCCTGGGTCTGGGGCTGTCCACCGCGGGCGCGCCGCCGGTCGATGTGATCGTGCGCACCTCGGGCGAGCAGCGGCTGTCGAACTTCCTGCTTTGGGAGGCCGCTTACGCTGAACTGGTCTATCAGAACGTCCTCTGGCCCGACTATGGCGCCGAGGGACTGGCCGACGTGCTCGAACAATACCGCAACCGGGACCGCCGCTTCGGCGGCCGGGCTACGCCAACCGAGGCCGCCGTGCCCGCGCTTGCGGCCAGCTGATGGCGGTCAAGGCCAGCGACATAGGCCTGAGGGCCGCATCGGCCATTATCCTGGCGCCGGCCGCGGTCCTCGCCATCTGGGGCGGCGGCTTGTGGTTCCTCGCCCTCATGCTGCTGGCATGCACACTGCTGGCCGTCGAATGGGCCACCATGAGCGCGGCCAAGGCGTGGAGGGTGATGGCGGGGGCCGTCGCCTTCGGCCTCGTCGCCGGCGTGGTGGCGGCGCACGCCGGACAGCTTTCACTGGCCCTCGTCATGCTGGTGTTCGGGGCGGTGGCGGCCGGGCTGTTCGCGCGCAACCGCGGGCAGGAGGCGCTGGATGCCGCCTATGGCGTGCTCTACCTCGGCTGGCCGGCGGTGCTGTTGATCTGGCTGCGGGACGTCGACACGCCGAGCGGTCTGGCCTGGACGGTGTCGGCCTTCGCCATCGCCTGGGCGTCGGACATCATGGCCTATCTGGTTGGCAGTCTGGTCGGCGGACCCAAGCTGTGGCCGCGCTTCTCGCCTAACAAGACATGGTCCGGTTTCATCGGCGGCCTGGGGGCCGGCACGGTAGCGGGCGCGGCTCTGGGGACCTTCCTCGATATGGGCATCGGCTCCTGGTGGGGGGCCGCGCTGGGGCTGGCGGCGGCGCTCGCCACCATGGCCGGCGACCTGTGGGAGTCGGCGCTCAAGCGGCGCTATGGCGTCAAGGATGCGGGCAAGCTGATCCCCGGCCACGGCGGTCTGCTGGACCGGGTGGACGGGCTGATGTTCGCCGTCGTGGTGGTGGCCTGCGGACGGCTGATCGTCGGCCTGACGGGCGGAGCCGCATGATCCGGCGGCGGGTGACGGTGCTGGGCGCCACGGGCTCGGTCGGCTGTTCAACGCTGGACCTGATGGATCAGGCCGAGACCGCCGGAACCGGCGTGTTCGAGGTCGAGGCCCTGACCGGCGGCGCCAATATCGCCCGGCTGGCCGAACAGGCGCGGCGCTGGAAGCCGAAGCTGGCGGTCACGGCCGATCCCGCCCGGCTGCATGAGCTGCGCGAGGCGCTGGCCGGAACCGGGATCGAAGTCGCCGCGGGCGATCAGGCGGTGATCGAGGCGGCGGCGCGGCCCGTCGACTGCATCATGGCCGCCATCGTGGGCGCGGCGGGCCTGCGCTCGGCCTGGGCGGCGGCGGCGACCGGCGCGACCCTGGCTCTGGCCAACAAGGAGGCCCTGGTCTGCTGCGGCCCGGCCCTGATCGAGCGGGTCCGGCGATCGGGCGGCCGCTTGCTGCCGGTCGATTCCGAGCATTCGGCCATCCATCAGGTCTTTCCGCACGAGGCCCCCGAGCGGGTCGCCAGACTGGTCCTGACCGCCTCGGGCGGACCGTTCCGCAATGCGTCCCTCGAAGCGCTGAAGTCGATCACGCCGGAACAGGCCGTCGCCCACCCGAACTGGAGCATGGGGGCCAAGATATCGGTCGACAGCGCCACCATGGCCAACAAGGGGCTGGAGACGATCGAGGCGGCCTATCTGTTCGATATGCCGGTCGACCGGATCGGCGTGGTGGTGCATCCGGAGTCCATCGTCCACAGCTTGGTGGAATATGTCGACGGCTCGACCCTGGCCCAGATGGGGCCGCCGGACATGAAGACGCCGATCGCCTACGCCCTGGCCTGGCCCGACCGGATCGCCTGGAATGCGCCGCGACTGGACCTCGCCGCGCTCGGTCAGCTGACGTTCGAGGCCCCGAACGACGAGCTGTTCCCGGCCCTGAAACTCGCGCGACAGGCGTTACAGGCGGGCGGCGCGGCCCCCATCGTGTTCAATGCGGCCAACGAGGTTGCGGCCCTGGCCTTTCTTGACCGTCGACTCGGCTTTCTCAATATTGCCGCAGTCGTCGCCGACACACTGTCGCGCGTGACGGCCTCGGGGGTGGATTCCGGTTCCGACAGCGCCTGCGACGCGGCTCTGGCCGTGGATGCGCAGGCGCGACGGATGGCGGAATCAATCATCCGTGGCATCGCGGCGGCAGCCTGAATGGCGGAGGGACCGATAACGGCATGACGAGCTTTCTCGGTCAGGCGCTGCTCTACATCGTACCCTTCCTGCTGGTGCTGACCTTTATCGTCACCATCCATGAACTCGGCCATTTCCTCGTCGCCCGCGCCTTCGACGTGAAGGTCGACCGTTTCTCAATCGGTTTCGGCAAGACCATCGTCGCCCGCACAGACAAACACGGCACCGAGTGGCGAATGGCCTGGCTGCCGCTGGGCGGCTACGTGAAATTCTCCGGCGATCTGGACGCCTCCAGCGTTCCGGACCAGGCCGGACTGGCGGAGCTGAGGCAACGGGTCATCGCCGAGAACGGCCCGGGCGCCGAGCGTGACTATTTCCATTTCAAGCCGATCTGGCAGAGGGCGTTGATTGTCGCCGCGGGACCGGCGGCCAATTTCCTGCTGTCGATGGTGCTGTTCACCCTGCTGTTCAGCGTTATCGGCGAACAGATCGCGGCCCCGCGGGTCGCCGCCGTCGCGCCGGGCAGTCCGGCCGCCGTCGCCGGCTTCCTGCCGCAGGACCGGATCGTCGCCATCAACGGCCGACCGATTCAGGAGCAGGAAGAGGTCACCCGGACGGTGGTCATGAGCGCGGGCGATCCCCTGCGCTTCACCGTGGATCGCGGCGGGCGGCAGCTGGAGCTGGTTGCGACGCCGCAACGGGAACTGGTGGACGACGAGCTCGCAGGCCGGGTGCGCATCGCCCGCATCGGCCTGGCCCTGCAGCCGCTGCCCGAGGATTTCCGTTTCCGGCGGCTGAATCCCGTCGAGGCCGCCGGAAAGGGCGTGGATACCATCGGCTCAACGGTCGCGACGACCGGCGCCTACATCGGCCGCATCTTTACCGGCCGCGAATCCGGCGATCTGCTCAGCGGCCCGATTGGAATCGCCCGGGCCGCCGGCGGGGTCACCCGTCAGGCGGTGGCGGCGAATCCGGACCCCGGCTACATGGCCGCCAACCTCGCCCTGACGTTTCTTAGCTTCGCCGCCATAGTTTCGATCGGAATTGGCATTGTTAATCTGCTGCCGATTCCGGTTCTGGATGGGGGACATCTGCTGTTCTACGCTTATGAAGCTGTGGCCCGCAGGCCAGTCCCCGCCCGTGTTCAGGAGGTTGGCTACCGTGTCGGTCTTGCTTTGCTGGCGGGATTGATGTTGTTCGCGACCTGGAACGACCTGCAGAAGCTGAGCCTGTTCAAATTCCTCGGCGGGCTCGCATGACGAGCCGACGCCAGCCCCCGATGGTTTCCCGTATGATCCGACAAGATGCGTCCGCCCTTCGTTTCGCCAGGGCCCTGAGCCCCAGCCTGCTGGTCCTTGCGGCCGCCGCAGGGCTGGCCGGTCCGGCGATGGCCCAGTCAGCGCCGGGCGTTCAGCCGGCGCCGGCCGAAGTCGGTCCCCCGGCTCCGGCGCGGGCGGCGCCCCAGGACGAACGGGTCACGATCAACCGCATCCTCGTGCGCGGCAACCAGCGCATCGATCAGACCACGGTCCTGTCCTATCTGCCGATTCAGCCGGGCGACACGGTCGACCCGGCGGTGCTGGACGTCGCCGTCCGCACCCTGACCCGCACCCAGCTTTTCGCCGACGTCCAGCTGGGGGTCCAGCCGAACGGCGACCTGATCGTTGAGATCGTAGAGAACCCGATCATCAACCAAGTTGTCTTCGAGGGGAACGGCGCGGTCAGCGAGGACAAGCTGCGCGAGGAGGTCACGCTGAGGCCGCGTGGCATCTACACCCGCGCCCGGATCCAGGAAGACGTCGGCAAGATCGTCGAACTGTACCGCCTGTCGGGCCGCATCTCGGCCACCGTCACGCCGAAGATCGTCCAGCTGGACCAGAACCGCGTCGACGTGGTGTTCGAGATCAACGAGGGTCCCGAGACCGGCGTGCGCGCCATCACCTTCCTGGGCAACAGCGCCTATTCGGACAGTGATCTGCGCGAGGTCATGGTGACGCAACAGTCGGCCTGGTACCGCCTGTTCACGACCAACGACAACTACGACCCGAACCGTCTGGACTACGACCGGGAGCAGCTGCGGAAATTCTACACCAACCGCGGCTACTACGACTTCCGGGTCCTGTCGGCGATTTCCGAACTGGCGCCGGACGACAGCGCCTTCGGCATCACCCTGACCGTAGACGAGGGCGACCGCTACAATTTCGGCGAGGTCGATGTCGTCACCGAGAACGACCGCCTGAACCCCGACTTCCTGAAGCTGCTGCTGCCGATCCGCACCGGAGATCTCTACGAGAGCGACAAGATCGAGTCGGCGGTTGACGCCCTGACCTTCGCGGCCGGTTCGGCGGGCTATGCCTTCGTCGAGATCGAGCCGACCTATCGCGCCAACCCCGCGACCGACACCGTTGACGTCACGTTCAACGTCAAGGAAGGCCAGCGCGTCTACGTCGACCGGATCAACGTCATCGGCAACACCCGGACGCTGGACAATGTCATCCGCCGCGAGATGATGCTGACCGAGGGCGACGCCTTCAACCGCACCCTGCTGGAGCGGTCGCGCAATAATCTGCGGGCCCTGGGCTTCTTCAAGGACGTCACCGTCGAGGAGGCCCGCGGTACGGCGCCCGACCGCTCGGTGGTCAATGTCACCGTCACGGAACAGCCGACCGGCGAACTGTCCCTCGGCGCCGGCTTCAGTTCGGTCGACTCCTTCGTGGTCAACCTCGGCATCACCGAGCGGAACTTCCGCGGTCGCGGCCAGAACGTCGTCGCCCGCGTCGAATGGGGGTCGCTGCGTCAGCAGATCGACTTCCGCTTTACCGAGCCCAAATTCCTCGGCCGTGACTTGCGCGCCGGCTTCGACGCCTTCCACTCGCGTTACGACCTCAGCGAATTTTCGTCCTACGACTACCGCTCGACCGGCGGCGGCGTGCGTCTGTCCTATCCGCTGAACGGCTACACCCTGCTCAGCACCCGCTACTTCCTGAAGAGCGATGAGATCATCGTGCCGGACGGCTTCTGCAACGGCGGCCGGGCCAACGCACTGTGCGACCAGGTCGGTTCGTTCCTGAACTCATCGGCAGGCTACACCCTGCTGGTCGACCGGCGGAATGACCCGGTGCGACCCACGCGCGGTTGGACCGGCACCCTTCGCCAGGATTTCGCCGGCATCGGCGGCGATGTGAACTACATCAAGTCCGAGGCGGACGTTACGGCCTATTGGGGTATCACCCCTGACTGGGTTGTCACGGCCACGGCCTCGATGGGCTATATAGCCGGCTGGGGCGGCGATCCGATCCGGATCAACGACCGCTTCTTCAAGGGCGGCAACAGCTTCCGGGGCTTCGAGACCGCAGGCATCGGCCCGCGCGACCTGACGCCTGGCACCAACAACGACGCCCTCGGCGGCAATTTCTACGCCATCGGCACGCTCGAGATGACGGTCCCGAACGGCCTGCCGGAACAATACGGCATCCGAACCTCGGTGTTCGCGGATGTCGGCACGGTGGGCGTGCTCGATGATCGCTACACCACGGACGCCAATGGCCTTGCCAATCCCAATATCGTCGACGAGCTGGCCCTGCGGGCTTCCGCCGGCGTCAGCATTCATTGGAAGTCGCCGATGGGTCCAATCCGCTTCGACCTGAGCCAGATCATCGGCCAGGAAGAGTACGACAAAACAGAAACGTTCCGCTTCTCGACCTCCACCCAGTTCTAGCGCGGGCGATTTTTCCGCATCAAAGGTTCACGATGAAACTGTTCGCAATCGGCGCATTCGCTCTGGCGTCCCTGGCCGCCGGCTCCGCCGCGGCCCAGGCCCAGGCCCCCGCCAACCCAGGTCCGGTCCTGCCGGGCGTCTGTGTCTTCCACAACGACCGCCTGCTGGCCCAGTCGACGGCGGGTCAATCCGTCCAGGCGGGCATGCAACGTCTGATCACCGAAGTGCAGGGCGAACTCGCCCCCTACGGCGCCACCCTGCAGACGGAGGCTGACGCCTTGCGTCAGGGCGGCCAGGCGGCCGATCCGGACGGCGCCCGCGCCCGCGCCTGGCGGCAGCGCGCCGAAGAGGCCCAACAGCTGGAGCAACGCCGTCAGGCAGAGCTGCAGTACACCCAGCAGATGCAGATCCGCACGATCGCCCAGTCGGCCGACCCGATCCTGGTCGCCGTCTATCAAGAGCGCGGCTGCGGCCTGATGCTGGACCGTTCGGCCGTCTATATCTTCAACCCGGCCATGGACGTCACCGACATCGTCATCCAGCGCCTGAACACCACCCTGCCGTCGGTCGCGTTCAACCGCCTCGAAGTGCCGGCCCAACAGCAATAACAAGGCCGCCATGCCCGATCCGCGCTTCTTCGACAGCCTGCCGGCGCTGACCGTCGCAGAGCTGGCCGAACGGATCGGGGGCGAAGTCGTGCGGGGCGCGGACCGACAGGTCTCCGCCGTCGCGCCCCTCGGGTC
>JALYPS010000160.1 GCA_030856285.1 Pseudomonadota bacterium | reverse complement strand
GCGCCCGTCCCCGCGCCCGCGCCCGCCGCCGATGTGCTGACCGCCCAGGGCTTCGGCCCCTTGCGCATCGGCATGACCCGCGCCGAGGTCGAGACCGCGCTGGGCGCTGATTCCAATCCCGAGGCCGTGGGCGGGCCGGACCCGGCGTCCTGCGACATCTTCCACCCGGCCCGCGCGCCACAAGGCATGATGGTCATGGTCGAGGACGGCGTCCTGACCAGCATCTGGCTTCAGCGCGGTTCCACCCTCAAGACTGACCGCGGCTTCGGCGTCGGCGACACGGCCACGGCGATCAAGGCCGCCTACGGGCCGCTGGCCCACGTCTCGCCGCACAAATACGCCGAGGCGCCGGCCGAATACATCACCACCTGGGCCGTCGGCGGCGCGGCTGGCTACGTCCAGAACCCCGCCGCACGGGGCATCGCCTATCACATCGGCTCGCAAGGGACCGCGGAGCATGTCGCCGCCGGCGGACCGAGCATCCAGTATGTCGAGGGCTGTCTCTGACGGTTGGCGATTCGGCGGGGGTTGGGCTAAACCCCCGCCACTCCCTGACAGCAGAGCGCCCCCATGACCGACATCGCCGACATCGTCGCCCGCCAGATTCTCGACAGCCGGGGCAATCCGACGGTCGAGGTCGATGTGATCCTCGATGACGGCAGCTTCGGCCGCGCCGCCGTGCCCTCGGGGGCATCGACCGGCGCGCATGAGGCCGTCGAGTTGCGCGACGGCGACAAGGATCTCTGGGGCGGCAAGGGCGTCGGCAAGGCGGTCGACAACGTCAACGGCGAAATCTTCGACGCCCTCAGCGGCATGGACGCCGAGGACCAGCGCCGCATCGACGAGGCCCTGATCGCCCTCGACGGCACCGAGAACAAGGGCCGGCTCGGCGCCAACGCCATCCTCGGCGTGTCCCTGGCCTGCGCCAAGGCCAGCGCCATCTCCTCGGGCCTGCCGCTGCACCGCTATCTGGGCGGCGTCTCGGCCCGCATCCTGCCGACCCCGATGATGAACATCATCAACGGAGGGGCCCATGCCGACAATCCGATCGACATCCAGGAGTTCATGATCCTGCCGACCGGGGCGGACAGCTTCTCCGAGGCCCTGCGCATGGGCTCTGAAATCTTCCACGCCCTGCGCAAGCAGCTGAAGGACGCCGGTCACAACACCAACGTCGGCGACGAGGGCGGCTTCGCCCCCAACCTGGCCTCGGCCGAGGAGGCGCTGAGCTTCATCACCCGCGCCGGACAGGCCGCGGGCTATCTGGCCGGCGAGGATTTCCATCTCGGCCTCGACGTTGCGGCTACGGAATTCTTCAAGGACGGCAAATACGTCATGGCCGGGGAGGGCAAGACCCTCGAGGCCGACGCCATGGTCAACTATCTGGCGGACCTGTGCGAACGCTTCCCCATCGTCTCGATCGAGGACGGCTGCGCCGAGGACGATTTCGACGGCTGGCGGATGCTGACCGAGCGTCTGGGCGACCGTTGCCAGATCGTCGGCGACGACCTGTTCGTCACCAACCCGGCCCGCCTGGCCGCCGGAATCGGCGAGGGTCTGGCCAACTCCATTCTGGTGAAGGTCAACCAGATCGGGACCTTGTCCGAAACTCTTGACGCCGTGGATATGGCGCATCGCGCCGGATACACCGCGGTGATGAGCCACCGTTCGGGCGAGACCGAGGATTCGACCATCGCCGACCTCGCCGTGGCCACCAACTGCGGACAGATCAAGACCGGCTCGCTGGCCCGCTCGGACCGCACGGCCAAATACAACCAGTTGCTCCGCATCGAGGAGATGCTGGGCGATCAGGGAGCCTATTTCGGGGACGGCATGCTGCTGAACCGGTAGGTCGAACAAAAATGGGCAGGCGGCGCCAAATCCTACCGCCAAGCTACGGTTCGTTAGGCATTTTCGGTCAGGACTCATTGATCAAGAGTCCACGCTCAGAAGGAGCGTATGTAGTGCCCGAACGGATGAAGCCCTATTTTCCTTCCGCCATCCTGCTGTTGCTCGTCGTCTATCTGGGCGTGCAGGCCCTGACGGGTCAGCGCGGCCTGCTGAGCGGGCACGAGCGGGATTCCATGATGGTGCGGCGCGAGGCGCAACTGGCCGGGATCATGGAACAGCGCCGCGATCTCGAAGTGCGGGTCCGCTATCTGCGCACCGACAGCCTGTCCCGCGACCTGCTGGAAGAGCGCGCCCGGGCCGTTCTCGGCTTCGCCGACCCGCGCGACTATGTCATCCGGGTCTCCACGCCGGCCGCGACGAGCGGGTCCGCGCCGAGGGCGTGAACTTTCGTTACATCGTCTGAGGCGGCTTTGCCTTTCGGGAACGAAGGCTGCTAAACCCCCCTTCCGTAACGACAAGAGGCTCTGAAACCGGAGCCCAGCCGGGAGATGACGGATGGCGAAAGCCCCCGCCGCAAAGACTGCGTCCAAAAAGATTCCCAATACGCCGACGGCGTCCAGAGAGGACCTTCTGCGCTTCTATCGCGAGATGGTCCTTATCCGCCGTTTCGAGGAGCGCGCGGGCCAACTTTACGGCATGGGTCTGATTGGCGGCTTCTGCCACCTCTACATCGGCCAGGAAGCCGTGGCCGTGGGCGTGCAGGAGAGCGTGCGCCAGGGCCACGACAAGATCATCACGGGCTACCGCGACCACGGCCATATGCTGTGCGCAGGCATGGATCCGAAAGAGGTCATGGCCGAGCTGACCGGTCGCATCGGCGGTTCGTCCAAGGGCAAGGGCGGGTCGATGCACATGTTCGACACCGC
>JALYPS010000139.1 GCA_030856285.1 Pseudomonadota bacterium | reverse complement strand
GCACCAGCACGTCACCCTCGACCATGCCGCCGAAGCCGACGACCACGTCATAGTTGGTCAGCAGGCCCACGGCCCCGACCGTCGGTGTCGGCGGAATGGCCGCGCCATTGGTCTCGTTATAGAGGCTGACGTTGCCGCTCACGACCGGGAAGTCCAGCACGCGGCAGGCCTCGGCCATGCCATCGATGGCGCGGACGATCTGGCCCATGATCTCGGGCCGCTGCGGATTGCCGAAGTTCAGATTGTCGGTGATGGCGATCGGGCGCGAACCGACGGCGGTCAGGTTGCGCCAGGCCTCGGCCACGGCCTGTTTGCCTCCCTCATAGGGATCGGCCAGCACATAGCGGGGGGTGCAGTCCGAGGTCATGGCCAGACCCTTGTCCGTGCCGTGCACCCGCACCACGCCCGCGTCGGCTGCGGTGGCGGAGTCGTGCAGGGTGTCGGCCATGACGTGGCGGTCGTACTGCTCCCAGATCCAGCGCTTGGACGCCATGTCAGGGCAGCAGACCACCTTGATCACCGCATCGACCCAGCTGTCCGGCGCCGGCACATCCGCTGGCGCCAGACGCGGCTGCAACGCGGGCTGAACCCACGGACGGTCGTACAGGGGCGCATCGTCGAACAGCGGCGCCAGCGGCACGTCGCAGACGGTCTCGCCGTGGTGCTTCAGCACCAGCCGTCCCGTATCGGTGGTCACGCCGATGACGGCGGCGTCCAGTCCCCACTTCTTGAAGATCCGGTGGCCGTCTTCCTCGCGGCCCGGCTTCAGCACCGCCAGCATCCGCTCCTGGCTTTCCGACAGCATCATCTCATAGGCTGTCATACCCTCTTCGCGCTGGGGCACGGCGTCCATGTTCAGCTCGATGCCGACCGCGCCCTTGCCAGCCATCTCGACCGAGGAGGAAGTGAGGCCGGCGGCTCCCATGTCCTGAATGGCGGCGACCGCGCCCGAGGCCATCAGCTCCAGCGTCGCCTCGATCAGCAGTTTCTCGGCGAAGGGGTCGCCGACCTGCACGGTCGGCCGCTTCTCGTCCGAATCCTCGTCGAACTCGGCCGAGGCCATGGTCGCGCCGTGGATGCCGTCCCGACCGGTCTTCGATCCGAAATAGACCACCGACAGACCCGGCGCGGGCGCCGCCGAATAGAACAGGGCGTCCGCCTTGGCCACACCCACGCACATGGCGTTGACGAGGATGTTGCCGTTGTAGCCGCGGTGGAAATTTGTCTCGCCCGCCACGGTCGGCACCCCGACGCAGTTGCCGTAACCGCCGATGCCCGAGACCACGCCCTTGACCAACCGCTTCGTCTTCTCGTGCGACGGGTCGCCGAAGCGGAGGGCGTTCAGGAGAGCCACGGGCCGCGCCCCCATGGTGAAGACGTCGCGCATGATCCCGCCCACGCCCGTCGCCGCGCCCTGATAGGGCTCGATGAAGCTCGGGTGGTTGTGGCTCTCCATCTTGAAGATGCAGGCGTCGCCGTCATCGATGTCGATCACCCCGGCGTTCTCGCCCGGCCCGCAGATGACGCGCGGCCCCTTGGTCGGGAATTTGCCGAGGTGGATCTTCGATGATTTGTAGGAGCAGTGCTCGGACCACATCACCGAGAAGACGCCCAGTTCGACATGGTTGGGCTCGCGGCCCAGCCGGTCGAGGACGACCTGATACTCGTTCGGGGCCAGGCCGTAGTCGGCGGCCAGTTCGGCCATGGTCTTGTGGGGAGCGCTCATGGGCGCGCCTTCTAGCCGCTGAACGGAGTCGTGTCAGCCACTGTCCGTCAGGCCGTTGTCCGCTCGACGCCCGGGCTCAGCCGGAATGTCAGGACGATCGCTCCGACCAGCACGGCCACGGCTCCGGCGAGGGCGACATACGCCAGCATCGGATTGCGCGCCTGCTCGGCCACGAAAGCCCCCAGCAGGCCCCAAGCGATCGGCAGGCTGTAGGCGAGGGTCCGCAAACGCTGGGTTACGCCCAGTGCGATCGCGGTGACGCCGATGATGGCCAGCATCGCCCATACGGTCGGCGACAGCATGGCGGGCAGGGCGTCATTGCCCGTCGCCACCGTGATCAGGTTCAGCGGAGCAGCGACTGTCAGCCAACCGGCGAGCAGCGCCAGGGGCCAGACGGTCATCCAGCGGTCGCGGTCCGCGCGCGGCAGGGCGCGGATGGCGTCGGCGTTGGCCAGCAGAGGAACCAGAAGCGCCGCCAGCGCGCCAAAAATCAGCCCGATCGTCGCGACCTCCCAGTCGAAGGCCGCCGCCACCACCCACCAGCCAATGCCGAGCAGGGCGGCGACCGAGGGCCAGCCCATCCGATGGATCAGCAGGCTCTCGCCCGTCTGCGGCAGCGCCTGCCGCACCGCATAGATCAGCAGCCAGAGATAGATCACGCCCCAGATCGCGAAGGCGTAGCCCGCCACCTGCAGGGTCGCATCGCTGTCGGCCGAGAACTCCGCAGGCGACTGGCCCCAGCCGAGCAGAACCTGGGTCTGGCCTATGATCACGGCGAAGATGGCGGCCGCCAGTACGATCAGGCGGCGGGTCATCTGGGTGGAGGTGGGGCGAACGATGGACATGGCGGCTCCGGATGTCGGTGGCCTGACTACGCCTGCGCGCTGCGATGGTTCAACCGTCCGGAACCGCTCGACCCCGGGGGAGGTTGATTCGCGGCACCAGGGAGCCCGCCATGACCGACCTCAATCGCCCGACCTCGCCCCGGAACGGGGACGGCCCGTCCGACAACGGAGGCTCAGGGCCCCCAGAGGCCAGCCCCGCCGTCCCGCGTGATCCTGTAGCCCGGCGCCCCGGGGAGGGTTCCGGAGTTGAGAGCCCCGGCGGAAGCACGGGCGCAGACCCCGATGCGCTCGACCAGTCCGTCGGCCGTGGAGACGGCGGGCAGGGCGATGCCCGGACCCGTGACGGAGCGATCTGACGCTTTCGGCTTGACGGACGCGGCTCGCCCATCTCCGATCGTCGAATGGCGAACACGGAACAGGGCCACCGCGCCGACCTCGCAGCGGCAGACCACGCGCTGGCCGCCAATCCGTACGACCTGCGGGCGCTGATCGCAAAGGGCGACGCGCTCGCGGGTGTGGGCGACAGCCGGGCCGCCGCCAGCTTCTACAGCTCTGCGCTGCGAACGGCTGGCGACGGCAAGGGACTGGCTCCCGCGGTGATCGCCGAACTGCGCCGCGCCCAGGCCGCCGTTCAGGCCCAGGCTCAGCGGTTCGAGGACCATCTGGCGACCAGCCTCGCCGGCGCCGGTTTCGAGGCGGCGACCTCCAGCGACCGGTTTGCCCTGTCGCTGGACCTGATGGCGGGGCGCAAGCGGCTGTATCAGCAGGAGCCGCGCTTCTATCTGTTTCCCGGCCTGCCCCAGGTCCAGTTCCAGCCCCGCGAGACCCTGCCCTGGCTGGCAGGGATCGAGGCTGCGGCGGGGGAGATTCGCGCGGAGCTGGACGGGTTGCTGACGGAACCCGAGCTGTTCCGCCCCTATGTCGAACCGCGCGCCGACCGGCCGAACTCCGACGCGTCGGGCATGGTGTCCAACCCCGACTGGAGCGCCTTGTTTCTGTGGAAGGATGGCGAGGAACAGCCCGACATCGCCCGGCGCTGCCCCCGCACGATGGGCGCGCTCGCTGACGTCCCGCTGTGCCGGGTGCCGGGACGGACTCCGACGATCCTGTTTTCGAAGCTGAAGGCCGGCGCGCGCATTCCGCCGCATCACGGCCTGATCAACACCCGGCTGATCTGCCACCTGCCCCTGATCGCGCCGCCGGGCAGCCGCTTCCGTGTGGGCAATGACACGCGCGACTGGCGCGAGGGTCAGGCCTGGGCCTTTGACGACACGATCGAGCATGAGGCGGCCAACGACAGCGGTCTGGACCGCACCATCCTGATCTTCGACGTCTGGAAGCCGGAACTGAGCGAGGAGGAGCGGGCGCTGGTCTCCGCCCTGTTCCAGGCGGTGGACGGTTACGGCGCCGGCGGTCAGGCCTGGGGGGTCTGAGAGAGGGCGCTTGACGCCATTCGCTCACTCGTCGGTGAACCGGACCGTGAAGATGACCAACTGGCCTCCGAGGGTGATGTCAGGCGTCAGGGACCGGACGCGACCGCTCCGCAGTGAACGGACGACTTCACGACCGTATCCATAGCCGCCGGGATGCTCGCTTTCGATGACACAGTCGGTCAGGGCGCCCGTTCCGGCGACAAGGCAGGAGACCGTCACGCTGGCGTGGGTGACGTAGCGACCCCGAACCGAATCAGGCAGCTCCAGCCGTGGTCGCAAGGCCCAGTCCAACCCCGCCGACAGACCGTCGGGGGCGTCCCGATCCAGGTCGTTGTCTCGCGGGTCAACCAGTGAACGGCCGCAGGCGGTGAGCGTGCGTTCCAGCGTTGTCGGCGATGGAGGGAGTTCCATCACATATCGGGTTCCACGCTGGCCTCCGGTCCCGGGGATGGCGATCTGCAATCGTCCGCCGACCGCCAGACGACGAGCAAAGGGGGCCGGCAACCGGCTGAAGGCGATGGTCGCGTCCGCACCGACCGTCCAGGTCTCTTGCTTCAACTCCTCGTCACCGATCGACACGCGCACGATCCGGGAGAATCCACGCGCCGGAGGCAGGCCGGCGACGGTCACATCGTACACGCCGTTCACGCACCGACCGGCGAGGGTGATTCCGTTGTCGAAACTCGTGACGGCGATGACAGCGCTGCGCTCCGGCGCGTCGACAAGCGCCCAATCCTGGTTTGGCGCATCCTGCGCCCGGACGGGGGCCGTGAAGGCCAGTGCGATCATGGCGAGCGCCGCGATCCGGAATTTCATTGCTCTGCTCCGCCCATCCGACCCGCCGAACCTATCTGCGGAAACCGGGTAATTCTAGGTTGAGGACGCCTTCACACGCGCGGGATTGCCCACGGCGGTCGCCCCTTCAGGCACGTCCCGTGTCACCACCGATCCGGCCCCGATCACCGCGTCGTCGCCTATGGTGACGCCGGGCAGGATGATGGCTCCGCCGCCGATCCAGACGTTCCTGCCGATGGTGACCGGCTGGCCGTACTCGATGCCTCCGGCCCGCTGCGCAGGATCGCGCGGATGGTCGGCGGTGAGAATCTGCACCCCGGGACCGATCTGCGTCTGGTCGCCGATCTCGACCTCACAGACGTCCAGCACGACGCAGTTGAAATTCATGAACACGCCCCGGCCCAGCCGGATGTTGTAGCCATAGTCGCAGTGGAACGGCGGGCGGATGATCGCCCCCTCGCCGACCTCTCCCATCTTCTGACGCAGCAGGTCGCGGCGCTCGGCGGGGCTGGCGGCCATGGCGGCGTTGTAGCGCGACATCCACTGCTTCGCGGCGGTCTGGTCGGCCTGAAGCTCGGGATCGCCGGGATCATACGGCAGGCCCGAGATCATCTTCTGGCGTTCGCTCATGAACATAGGTCGCTTCCCCGGACTTCGCCCCCGGAGATCGACTGACGCGAGCCGTCCCGTCAACCCTGATGTCCGGGTCTCAGGCGGCGGCGAAGACGCTGCGGAACAGGGTCGCGCCGTCGGCGGAGCCCAGTTCTTCCTCGAACGCCCGGTCGGGGTGGGGCATCAGGCCCAGCACATTGCCCCGCGCGTTCTGGATGCCGGCGATGTCGGCGACCGAGCCGTTGGGGTTGTCGACATAGCGGAAGACCACCTGACCCTCGCCCTCGATCCGGGCCAGGGTCTCGGCGTCGGCGAAAAAGTTTCCGTCGCCATTGCCCTGGGTCATCACCACCTCGCGTTGGCCCTGATATCCGGCGGTGAAGCGGGTCTGGCCGTTGGCGACGGTGAGAGCGATGGGCTTGCAGACGTATTTCAGCCCGGCGTTGCGCAGCAGGGCGCCCGGCAGCATGCCGGCCTCGCACAGGATCTGGAAGCCGTTGCAGATGCCGACCACGGCCACGCCGTCGTCGGCGGCTTTCTTCACCGCGTGCATGACGGGCGATTGCACGGCCATGGCCCCGCAGCGCAGATAGTCGCCGTAGGAGAAGCCGCCCGGCAGGACGATCAGATCCAGGCCTGACGGGAGTTCTGTCTCCTGGTGCCAGACCATTTCGACCTGCTCGCCCGTCGAGCGTTCGATGGCGACCTTGCAGTCGCGATCACAGTTGGAACCGGGGAAGACGATGACGGCTGCGCTCATGGCGCGGCCCTGTAGCAGCGTTTGTTCGTCATGTCAGGGTCTGGCGCGCTGGGGCGTTTCGCGCCGCACTTGCGCGAGGAAGTCGGTCATCACCGCAACGCGCTGCGCGGCCATGTCGCGAGCCGCGGCGGTCTTGAGACGTGGCGGGATGTCTACGGCGAAACGCTCGATCCGCCCCAGAGCCTGATCGTAGTCCGGGCGGTCGGCGGTCGGCGGTCGCTGCGAGCAACCGCGCGGCGCCGAGGGCGCCGAGGAAATCCAGCGCGTCGGCGTCGTGCAGGACGACCGCTTCGGGCCCTTCCGGCTCCTTGTCGTACATATGGCCCAGGATGGCGGCGCGGACGGCCGGGAATTTTTCCATCGGAAAGCCGGCCCCGGTCAGGAAGGGTTCGGCCAACTCCACCGAACGCACGGCATGGTCGGTGCCCGCGACGGCGAAAGGTGCGATCCCGCCCCAGTCATGCAGGAACGCCGCGGCGAACAGGACGTCCGCATCGACCGTCATTCCCTCGGCCTGCGCCAGAGCCATGCCCAGCACATAGTTGCGCTCGGAGTGACGCACGCCCCAACTCGGGTGCTGGAGGTGGGTGTTAGCCTGTTCGTACACGGCGCGCCGCCATGGGCTGTCGAGCGGAAGGCCGGCAGGCGTCGCCGTCCGGGCGGCCGCGACCGCCGGCGCCTCCTGCGCCACGGGCGCGCCCCCAGCGGTCAGCAACAACGCGCCCGTTGCGATAGCCAGTACCCAGGTCTTCATGCCGCCCCTCCTGATGGATGCCGTACTCAGCCGCGGTTCTCGTACACGCCGGTGATCGACGCCTTGGCCAGGGTGTGGAAATGCAGGTTGAAGCCGAACACGGCGCCCGAATTCTCCGGCGTCACAGCCAGCCGCTCCGTGTCCACGGCGAAGACGGTGAAGATGTATCGGTGCGGCCCGTGCCCTTGGGGCGGAGCGGCTCCGCCGAAACCGGGCTCGCCGAAATCGGTGCGACCCTCGACTGCGCTCGTGGGCAGACCCGCCGACGACGCGCCCTCGGCCAGTTCGGTCACATCGGCGGGGATGTTGGCCACGGTCCAGTGCCAGAAGCCCGAACCTGTCGGAGCGTCGGGATCAAAGCAGGTGACGGCGAAACTCTTTGTGCCCTCGGGAGCCCCCGACCAGCTCAGCTGCGGCGAGCGGTTGCCCCTTGCGTGAACCTGGGCGTCGGGCAGGGCGCCGCCATCTTTGAAACCCGTGGAGGTGACAGTGAAGGTCATGGAGCGCTCCTCGCTGCGGATGGACTGACCCTAACGCATGACGGGGGCCCGCGTCGCTAGTGGGCCGCTACCTTGGCCGCGGGCGTGAAGGCCCTGTCGTCGGTCAGGCCGCCCGCCAGCGCCGCGGCGAAGATCAGCACGGAGACCAGCACGAAGGCCGCCACCGAGAACCGGATCAGCCGCTTCATGCGACCTCGATGCGGTAGCTTTCGATCACGGTGTTGGCCAGCAGGGTCTCGCACATGCGTTTGACCTCGGCGGCCTTGTCTTCAACGCCGTCGCCGAGGTCGAACTCGATCATCTTGCCAACACGGGCATTGGACACATCGGCCCAGCCGAGGCCGTGCAGGGCGCCTTCGACAGCCTTGCCCTGAACGTCCAGCACGCCGGGCTTGAGGAAGACGTGAACCTTGACCTTGGCCATCAGTGCAGTCCCCCCTGAATCACGGTCGGCATGTCCTTCATGATGCCGAGGCGGCGGGCCACCTCGGTGTAGCTTTCGATGACATTGCCCAGATCGCGGCGGAAGCGGTCCTTGTCCAGCTTCTCGCCCGTGTTGGTGTCCCACAGGCGGCAGGAGTCCGGGCTGATCTCGTCGGCCAGCAGGACGCGCGAGAAGTCGTTCTCCCACACCCGGCCGAACTCGATCTTGAAGTCCACCAGAGTGATGCCGACGGCGCCGAACATGCCCGACAGATAGTCATTGACCCGGACGGTCATGGCCAGGATGTCGTCCAGCTCCTGGGTCGTGGCCCAGTTGAAGGCAGTGATGTGCTCCTCGGTGACCATCGGGTCGTTGAGCTCATCCTTCTTCAGATAGAATTCGATGATCGAGCGGGGCAGGGGCGTGCCCTCGTCGATGCCCAGCCGCTGGCTCATCGAACCCGCGACGATGTTGCGGCAGACGACCTCCAGCGGGATGATCTCGACCTCGCGGATCAGCTGTTCGCGCAGGTTCAGCCGCTTGATGAAGTGGTTGGTCACGCCGATGCCGTTCAGGCGCGACATCACGAATTCGCTGATGCGGTTGTTGATGACGCCCTTGCCCTCCAGCTGGGCCTTCTTCTCGCCGTTGAAGGCGGTGGCGTCGTCCTTGAAATACTGGATCAGGGTGCCGGGCTCGGGTCCTTCGTAGAGGATCTTGGCCTTGCCCTCGTAAATCTTCTTGCGCTTGACGTTCATCATGGTTGGTCCGGGCGGGGCACGACGGAAACGGCTATCGCGCGGCCAGATGGAGATCTGGGCGGCTCAATCCGGAATCGGGCGGGCGGGAAAAAGTCGCGGGAACCCTTAGCGGATGCGGCGCCGCGACACAAACCGACCGCGTTGCGGCAAGGCCGGTCGCCGCGGTGTCGCAACCCGGCGAGTTCCGGTTGCGTTCGGCTATGGGGCGGCTATAGACCACCTCGACTGCGGCCGTGCTTTCAGGCCGCCCAAACGGAGCCTCGCAACGCCCATGACCACCTTCGACGATCGGGAAAAGGGCTTCGAGTCCAAATACGCCCTCGATCAGGCACAGGAGTTCAAGGCGATCGCCCGGCGGAACCGGCTGCTGGGTCTCTGGGCCGCCGAAAAAATGGGTCTGAACCCCGACCGCGCCGATGAATACGGCCGAGCCATCGTCAAGGCGGACTTCGAACAGCCGGGCGAGGAAGACGTCTACCGCAAGATCGCCCAGGACCTGGAGGGCGCCGGCCTGACCGTCTCCGAGGGCGAAATCCGCCGCAAGATGGACGAGCTGTCCTCAGTGGCGCGCGAGCAGATACGCAACGACGAATAGGCCGCGAACCCGCGCTGAATTCAGAAAGGGCCGCCCTCTCGGGCGGCCCTTTCGTTTGCCGGGTCGGGGCCGCCCGGCGGCTCTCGGCGCGGGAAGGCGCGCCGGGAGGATCAGTTGGGCATCAGCACCGTGTCGATGACATGGACCATGCCGTTCGACTGGGCGACATCGGCCTGGCTGATGGTCGAGGTTCCACCCTTGGAGTCGGTGATGACCCAGGTGTTGTTCGGACCGGCCGATACAGCCAGGGTCTCGCCCTGGACCGTGGTCAGGGTGGCGGTCCCGCCGTTGGCCTGGGCCTGCGACGCTATGTCGGCGGCGGTCAGGCGACCGGGCACGACATGATAGGTCAGGATCCTGGTCAGGGCGGCCTTGCCGGCCGGGGCCATCAGCGCCGTGCGCGTGGCGGCCGGGACCTTTTCAAAAGCGGCGTTGTCCGGCGCGAAGACGGTGAACGGACCGGGGCCGGAGAGGGTTTCGGCCAGGCCCGCGGCCTGCACGGCGCTGACCAGCGTGGTCAGGGTCGAGGCCTTGGCGGCGTTGGCGACGATGGTGTCGGCCGGGCTCATGGCGGCGCCGCCGACCATCGGATCGGCGGATGCGGGAGCGACAGCTGCGGCATCGGTCGGCGCCGCTTCATCAGCGGCGGGCGAGCAGGCAGCGAGCGCGAGCGCCGCGGCCGAGGCAGCGGCGAGGGCGGCGTAGCGGGTGAAAATCATAGCGCAGTCTCCTGAACAACCCGCTCTGTCGGCAGGGTCGGGGAGAGGTACTGATCCGCAGCCTGACGGATGCGTTCGCCATGACATTTAACCCGCGACAGGAGAGCGCACCTGACTAGCGGTCTGCCAGCGTTGCAGACAGCGCGGACCACGCGAGCGCCTTCTCCGCGAGCGGCCGGGTATAGGCCGGGCTGGAGGAGGGCAGGTCGATGAGGCTGATATCGGCCCGGACCGTCAGACTGCGGCGGCCCAGCCGGGCGGCCGTTCCGCCATTGAAGGCGACCGCCTGCAGCGCCGGCAAGCCGTCGATGAGCCGGTTCAGGTCGGCGGCTTCGGCATTGCGGATGGCGGCGTCCAGACTGCCGGGCCGTTCGGCGCTGGCGATCACATCCCACAGGCCCACGCCCGCCGCCTTCAGCGTTTCCAACCGTTCGGGATAGGGCAGCGCGACGAGGTCGACCCCGATCACCCCGCCCACCAGCCGCCAGAAACCGTTCTGTGGATGGCCGTAGTACTGGCCCGCCTTCAGCGAGGCGTCGCCGGGCAGGCTGCCGAGGATCAGGAGACGGGTGTTCGCGTCGACAACGGGGTCGAAGGCGCGCTTGAGAGTCATACGGCTAGTGGAAGTTCGTGACCGAGACGCTGAGCCGGACGGGAATCGTCACGGGGCCGCCGTTCGCCGGCTGGCCGTCCGCATCGGTGAACCGGTGGAGGGGCGCCAGGCATCGCGCGGCCGCACGATGCCGGACCGGATGTTCGCGCCCGGCCTCGAGCTGGCAGCCCTTCGGTTCACCGTTCTCCACCCGCTCGCACCGCACCGTCATCCGGGAGTCGACTGTTCCGTCGGCGGCGAGAGGCCGCATGCACTGCTGCCAGCCGCGCAGCTCCGGCCGCGTCACAGCCCAGCCCGCCGGGATCTGCGCGCCGGACTGCGACGCCGGGGCCTGGGCGGCGGAAGGCCGGGCCTCGTCGGCGGGACCCTGGACCGCTGGAGCGTGGTCCTGTCCGGCCATGGCGGCCAACAGCGCCATCAGGTGCCAGAACATCGATTCACTCTCCGAAGACGCGCGCGAACACCGTGTCCACGTGCTTGGTATGATACCCCAGATCGAACAGCGCCTCGAGCTGCTCCGCCGGCAGGGTCACGCGGGCGTCGGCCTTGAGGAAGTCCAGGAACCGGCCCTCGCCGCGCCAGACCTTCATGGCGTTCTCCTGCACCGCGGCATAGGCGTCCTCCCGGGAGACACCCGCCTGCGTCAGGGCCAACATCACCCGCTGGGAATGCACCAGCCCGCCCAGCAGGTTGAGGTTCTTCTCCATATTGGCCGGATAGACCTGCAACCGCTCGACCACGCCGGCGAGCCTGTGCAGGGCGAAGTCCAGATGGATGGTGGCGTCCGGTCCGATCCCGCGCTCGACCGACGAATGGCTGATGTCGCGCTCGTGCCAGAGGGCGACGTTTTCCATAGCCGGCACCACCGCCGAGCGGACCAGCCGGGCCAAACCGGTCAGGTTCTCGGTCAGGATCGGGTTGCGCTTGTGCGGCATGGCCGAGCTACCCTTCTGGCCCGGGTCGAACGGCTCCTCCGCCTCCAGCACCTCGGTGCGCTGCAGGTGGCGGATTTCGATGGCGAGGCGCTCGACCGACGACGCGACGACGCCCAGGGCCGCGAAGAAGGCGGCGTGGCGGTCACGCGGAATCACCTGGGTCGAGACCGGCTCGACCGCCAGACCCATCTTCTCCGCCACATACTGCTCGACCGCCGGATCGACGTTGGCGAAGGTGCCCACGGCGCCCGAGATGGCGCAGGTGGCGATCTCTTCCTTCGCGGTCAGCAGCCGCCGCTTCGCCCGCTGGAACTCGGCGTGATAGCCGGCCAGCTTGAGCCCGAAAGTAACGGGCTCGGCGTGGATGCCGTGGCTGCGGCCCACGCACGGCGTGAATTTGTGCTCCTTCGCCCGCGTCTCAAGCGCCGCCAGCACCCGGTCGACGCCCTCGACCAGCAGGTCCGAGGCGCGGGCCAGCTGGACCGCGAAACAGGAGTCCAGAACGTCCGACGAGGTCATGCCCTGATGCAGGAAGCGCGCTTCCTCGCCCACCAGCTCGGACACATGGGTCAGGAAGGCGATGACGTCGTGCTTCGTCGTGCGCTCGATCTCGTCGATGCGG
This sequence comes from Pseudomonadota bacterium, assembly GCA_030856285.1. Taxonomy (GTDB): domain Bacteria; phylum Pseudomonadota; class Alphaproteobacteria; order Caulobacterales; family Caulobacteraceae; genus Brevundimonas. Next base: position 1,022 of record JALYPS010000139.1, on the reverse strand, counting down.
TCGGCGTCGAACACCACGTCCTTGCCCTTGGCCCAGATCGCCTCGGCGGCGCTGGCGGGAATCGTGCCCAGCTCGGCCATCCGGGTGGCGGCGTGCGCCTCGATCTCGAACCAGATCCGGTATTTGGTCTCCTGCTACCAGATGGCGACGGCGGCGGGGCGGGAATAGCGGCTGATCATGGGGGCGGGGTGTCAGGCGAGGGCGTCGGCGAGTCAAGCTCCGCTTGTGCCGGCGGCCCTGGAACTGATTGGCGAAACGCCCCTGACCGCCCTATGCGTGAGCATCATCGTGTTGGAGCGCGACCATGGAATTGATCATCGGACCCCGTCTGTATTCGACCTGGTCGCTGCGCCCGTGGCTGGTGTTGAAGCGGTGCAAGGCCGACTTCACCGTACGCGAGATCGACATCTATTCGCCCGAGGGCCAGGCCGAGCTGGAACGGATTTCACCGTCAAGGCTCGTCCCACTGCTCAGGGTCGAGGGCGTGACGATCTGGGACTCGATGGCCATCTCGGTCTGGTGCGCCGAGCGATACCCGGAGATGCGGCTGTGGCCCGCCGACCCATATGCCCGCTGGCTGGCCCGCTCGGCGGCCTGCGAGATGCATGGCGGCTTCATGGGACTGCGCACCGAATGCGGCATGGGCCCGGACCACACCATGGTCGGACCGGACCGCTCACCGCCCCCCTCGGGGGAAGGGGTGGAGCGCGACATTCGCCGCATCGTCAGCCTCTGGAAGGAGATGCGCGGCCGGTTCGGCGCCGGCGGGCCCTATCTGTTCGGCGACTGGTCCGTGCCGGACGCCTTCTTCACCCCCGTGGCCACGCGGTTCCGCCATTTCCAGATCGACCTGGCCGCCCATGGAGACGACGGGACGGCCGCGGCCTATCGCGACGCGCTGCTGGCCCAGCCGGACTTCCTCGAATGGTCGGCGCAGGCGCTGTCGGACCGTTAACTCACCCGCGGAACGTCGTCTTAAGACAACGGCGGTATCCGTAAGTCTCACGAGCGCAGAAGCGTTC
>JALYPS010000129.1 GCA_030856285.1 Pseudomonadota bacterium | reverse complement strand
GTTCTTGAGCATGCGGGCGTAGCGCCCGTCGCCGCGGGCCAGGCCGAGGGCTTCCAGCAAGCGGGGCACGCGCTGGTACAGCACGGAGCGGTTGTCGCGACAGGCGCGATGGCCGAGGGCGCAGGAGAGCCAGGTCTTGCCGGTGCCGGTCGGGCCGGTGACCAGCAGGTCCTGGTGGCGCTCGATCCACTCGCCGCCGGTGAGGCGCCCGAACAGGGCGCGATCCAGGCCGCGGGCGGCGCGATGGTCGACGTCCTCTGGTGTGGCCTGCTGGCGCAGGCCCGCGAACCTGAGCCGGGCGGCGAGGCGCTTGCCATCCCGCTCCAGGGCCTCGCGGTCCACCAGCATGGCCAGCCGATCCTCGAAGCCGAGTTCGGCAGCATCCGGATGTCGTCTCTGCTCCTCAAGCGCGCGGGCCATGCCGGCGAGGCCCAGTTCGCGCAGTCGATCGCTGGTGGGGTGGGTCAGCATGGGGCCGTTCTCCTCAATGGTAGTAGCCGCGACCGCGGATGTTGCCGTGCTCGACGGTCGGTTCGTTGGGCACGGGATCGGGGCGGCAGGTCCGCTCGAGGCCGTGGCGCAGGATGGATTGCACCGAGCCGAAGGAGCGGGCGCCGATGTCGAGGCCACGCTGGCAGGCCGCCTCCAGGCGCTCGGGGCCATAGCCGCGCGACAGGCGCAGGATGCCCAGGCCGGCACGGAACCCCTGCTCGGGGTGCGGCTTGGCGGTCAGGATGCATTCCACCAGCGCCGCGGTGGCCGGGCCGACCGCGGCGGCCTCGCGGAGCAGCCGCGTCGGCGTCCACTCCGCGTGACGGCGGTGCGCGCTCGGCATGTGGTCCGGGGTCGTGGTGTGGCGGTTCTGACGCGGGTTGCGCAGGTGGCTGGCCACCCGCGAGCCCTGATGGAACAGCTCGACGGTCTGGTCAGTGACGCGCGCCTCGATGACTTCCCGCGCCAGCCGGTAGGGCACGGAATAGAAGTGCCCGCCCACCTCGACATGGTAGTCGAGCCCTGCCCGGCACCGCCGCCACTCGGCATAGGCGAAGGGCTCGGCTGGCAGGGGCAGCAGGGCGGGTCGCTCCAAGCTCTCGAACAGCGCCCGGCGGCTGGTGCCGAGATGACGCATGGGCCGGCCGTTGAGGTGGGCGACCAACTCGCGGATGGCGCCGTTGAGTTCGGCGAGCGAGAAGAACCGGCGGTGCCGCAGCCGCGCCAGCACCCAGCGCTGCACGACCTGGACGGCGACCTCCACCTTGGCCTTGTCGCGTGGCCGCCGCACCCGGGCTGGCAGGACCGCCGTGCCGTAGTGGCCGGCCATGTCCTGGTAACTGCGGCTGATCCCGGGCTCATAACGGCTCGGCCTGGTCACCCCGGCCTTGAGGTTGTCGCAGACGATCTGCCGCGCCACCCCGCCAAAGGCGGCGAAGGCGCCCACGTGGCAGCCAATCCAATCCGGCAGCGACTGCGTCCAGCGCGCCTCCGCATAGGTCAGGTTGGACGCGCCCAGGGCGGCCACGAAGATCTGCGCCTGGCGGACCTCGCCCGTGGCGCCGTCGATCACCCCCACCGTCTGCCCGGCATAGTCGACGAACAGCCGCTCGCCGGCAGGGTGGGCCTGACGCATGGTGGGCAATAGCCGCCCCCGCCACTCCGCATACAGATCGCAGAACCGGCTGTAGCCGTACCCCTCCGGCTGTCCGGCCCGGTATTCCTCCCAGGCCAGCAGCAGGATCACGCCGGGGCGGCGTAACTCGGCATGAACCCTGGCCCAGACCGGCTGCGGCCGGAGCGCCTCCGCGGGCGTGAAGGGCGGCATGAAGAGCCGGCGCTCCAGCGCGGCATCGTCCAGCTCCGGCGGCACGGGCCAGGTGATGCCCACCACGCCGGCACGGCGCAGGTACTCGGCGACCGTGTAGCGGCTGACGCCGACCATGGCCGCAATCTGGTGGCCGCTATGGCCACCGACGTGTTTGAGACGAAGAACCTCTCGAACCTGACGCATCGACAGTCTCTGGCCTGGCATGGCGGTCCCCGGTGTCACTCGGGAACAACCCTGCCGTTGGTGGACGACTGCTCGCGAGCCGCGCCGCCAGCCCCTACTCAGGGCCGGCTGGAATGCCTCGGAATGGCTGGCTGGCTTGCGTCCGAATCACCGGCTGCGATCCATCGGAATGCCCGGCTGGCATCCGTCGGAATACGCAGGTCGCTCCGGCAGGGCGCAATCAAGGTGATGTTGGGGCACGTCGCCGCCGCGCCGGATTGGTC
>JALYPS010000118.1 GCA_030856285.1 Pseudomonadota bacterium | reverse complement strand
GACCGCAGGCCCGGCGCGCTGCGCTCCGGCTCAGCGCAGGAACTCGAGCAGGGCGGCGACGGCGTAACCGGAGCCGCCCTCGTCGTTGACGCCGAAGGGCTTGCGGACCATCGCCGGCCCGGCGATGTCGACATGCACCCAGCGCTGGCCCTCGGTGAACTCCGACAGGAACAGGCCGGCCGTGATGGCGCCGCCCCAGCGCTCGCCGGTGTTGCGCATGTCGGCGATCGGGCTCTTGAGCTGCTCCTTGAGCGGCTCGGGCAGCGGGAGCCGCCACATGTCTTCGCCGGCCCGCTCACCGGCGGCCATCCACTCGGCCAGGAACTCGTCGTCCTTCGACATCACGCCGGCGATGTGGGGCCCGAGCGCGACGATGCAGGCGCCGGTCAAGGTCGCGAAGTCGAGGATGTAATTCGGCTGCAACTTGCCGGCGTAGACCAGCGCGTCGGCGAGGGTCAGGCGGCCCTCGGCGTCGGTGTTGTCGATCTCGACGGTCTTGCCGTTCGAGGCGGTCAGCACGTCGCCGAGCTTGTAGGCCTCGCCGCTGACCATGTTCTCGGTGGCCGCGACGATCGCGTGGACCTCCCACGGGACGCCGAGGCGCGCCGCGCCCTCGAGCGCGCACAGCACTGCGGCCGCGCCGCCCATGTCCATCTTCATGCCCATCATCGCGTCGCTGGGCTTGAGCGACAGGCCGCCCGAGTCGAAGGTCACGCCCTTGCCGACCAGGCACACGCGGCCCTTGTTCTCGCCCTTCGGGGTGAACTGCAGGTGGATGAACTTCGGCGGCTGGGCGCTGCCCTGCGAGACCGCGAGGTAGCAGCCCATGCCGAGCTTCTCGCAGTCCTCGCGCTCGAGCACCTGGAGCTTGATGTCGGCGCTGCCCTTGAGGCTGTCCACGATCTCGGCGGCGAAGCGGGCGAGGTAGGTCGGCGTCACCTCGTTGGCCGGGCCGTTGACGAGGTCGCGGGCCTTCATGACGCTGGCGGCGACCTGCTGGCCCCGGGTGATACCCTCGGAGGCGGCGCGCTGGTCGCTGACCACGGAGACGCGCTGGACCGTCGAGGGGCGACGCCGGGTGGCGGCGATGTAGCGGTCGTAGCGGTAGGTGGCGAGCTCCAGGCCCTGGGCGATCAGGTTGCCGAACTGAGCCGGGGCCAGCGCGCCGCCCTGGCCGGTCCGCAGGTCGAGCACCAGCTGCTGGGCGCCCACCTGGCTGGCGGCCTTGAGCGCCTCGTAGGCGACGCTGCGCAGCTGTCCGGGGGTCGGCGCGCTGGCTCCCAGGCCCAGCAGTACGACGCTCTGTAGGATGCCCTCGCGCTCGCGGGTGAAACGAAACTGTTCGCCGGCACGGCCGGTGAACCGGGCAGCACCGGATGCTTCGGCGACCGGGGCGCCGAACAGGCGCTCGACGACCGCGGGGTAGTCACTGCTCGGGACAACGACCGCGAGGGTCTGGAGGGCGGCCGCGGCGGGTTCTTCAGAGGTCCAATCGATGCTCAGCATGGCCCCGTTCTTGTCGCTTACCCGCGAAGCCGCTGCAAGCAGAGGCGCCTAAATCGCGCGCCTGGCGCTTTTTGTACCCAGGATAGGGCGAAAACACCCGAGGCGCGGGCTGCACACTGTCGGGGGGCACTCCCCTCTGCATCAGTGGAGCTAACTCACGAAAAATCGCGCTGAGGGCACAGTGTCCTACAAAGATCGTTCACCTTCCTATAATTGAGTGAAAAAGATGTTAATTGGCGTTGACACTACCACTCACTTATATGTAGCTTTTAGCCACCCGTTGCCCCCTGAAGGAGGGACCAAACGCCATGGCACTCGAAAACAACGACCCGACCACGCCCGAGGCTGACAAGAAGACCTCTAAGCGCAAGACCGCTAAGAAGAAGGCCGCGAAGAAGGCCGGTAGCAAGAAGGCAGGCAGCAAGAAGACCGCCGCCAAGAAGACCACCAAGGTCGCCGCCAAGAAGACCGCGAAGAAGGCTGGCAAGAAGGCCAGCAAGAAGACCGGTGCAAAGAAGGCGACCAAGAAGGCCGGCGGCGCCAAGCGCGGCGCTGCCAAGAAGACCGGCGCAAAGGCCGGTGGCGCCAAGAAGACCGCCAAGAAGGCTGGCAAGAAG
>JALYPS010000297.1 GCA_030856285.1 Pseudomonadota bacterium | reverse complement strand
GGCGTAACGTCGCAGACGACATAGCCGCGCTGCGCGTTGTTGAACTTCAGGAACGGATTGTCGGCCAGATAGCGGCGGCCGTCCGCCCGTTGGTCCTGACCATCGCCGGTCGAACTGATCGAGGTGGCGACGAACTCCGAGGCGATCGGCGCGCCCTCGGGGTTGCGGCTGTCGCGGAACAGCTCGCCGGCGTAGTTCTGGTGCTCGTCTCCCGTCAGGATGACGGTGTTGCCGATCCGGCGCTCGCGCAGCCGGTCCAGCAGGCGTTGCCGGGGTATGGAATAGCCGGCCCAGGAATCGAGGTTGTAACCCGGTTCCGGCCCCTCCTTGCGGTCCAGATCCATCACCATGATCTGCTGGGCCAGCACCTTCCAGTGAGCCTGCGACCGATCGAGATTGCGATACAGCCACGCCTCCTGCGCCTCGCCCAGCACCTGGGCGTTCGCAGCCGAGACTCCGGCACAGGTCGATCCCCAAGCGTCATCACAGGGCTGGTCCGAGCGGTTGGATCGCGTGTCGAGGAAATTCAGGTCCAGCAGGTCGCCCCAGGCTGCGTGGCGGTACAGCTGCATCTCCGCCCCACGAGGGAAGGCCGAACGCCGCACCGGCATATGCTCATAGAAGGCCTGCGCCGCCGCCTGACGTCGCAGCAGGAAGACCTCGGGCGGCACGCCGTCGTCGATGTCGGACACCCAGTTGTTGGCGATCTCGTGATCGTCCCAGGTCACGAACCACGCGGTCGCCGCATGGCTGGCCTGCAGGTCCGTGTCCAGCTTGTACTGGGCGTAGCGGCGGCGGTAGTCGTCGAGGCTGTAGATCTCGCCGCCCAGATGCTGACGGGGGTTCTCGATGGTCCCGCCCGAGCCGGTGTAGGTGCGGTTGCCGCGGCCTTCGTAGATGTAGTCGCCGTAGCAGTAGACGAAGTCGAGGTCCTCGGCCGCCGCCTTGCGATGGGCGGTGTAGAAGCCCTGCTCATAGGCTTGGCACCCGAGTACGCCGAACCGGGCCCGGGCTGTCGCCGCGCCGGCCGCCGGCGCCGTTTTCGCCCGACCCGAAGGGGTGCGTTCGGACCCGGCGGTGAAGCGGTAAAAGTACTCGCGGCCCGGCTCCAGACCCGCGACCTCGACATGGACTGCGTGCCCGAGTTCTGGCCGCGCGATCGCCTCGCCTCTCTGCGACACGTTGGAAAAGCCCCGATCCGTTGCGATTTCCCACCTTACCGGCACCGGGGCGGACGGCATGCCGTGGCCGATCTCGAGCGGGTGAGGGGCCAGTCGGGTCCAGATGACGAAGCCGTCGGGGGCCGGATCGCCCGAGGCGATGCCCAGCTGGAAAGGGTATTCGGCGAAGACCGGGTCGGCCAGCGCCTGACGGCCTGAGCTGAGAGCGACTCCGCCGGCGCCCAGCGCCAGCATCAGTCCACGGCGGGAGACGGAATCGAGCGAACGCATGCGGACCTCCGGGCAGCGAGAGTGCTGACCTAGCCCGGATTTGTGACGCTCGTCACTGTGCCGTCACTGTGGCAGGCCTCCAGGCCCGCATCTCGGCGATCTCGCGCGTCTGGGCGTCCTTGACCGCTTGGGCCATGCGGCGGATTTCCGGGTCGCGCGACTGCGCCAGGGCGACATCAGCCATGGCCACGGCGCCGCGGTGGTGCTCGATCATCTTGGCGATATAGGCCTCGTCCAAAGTCGCGCCGGACGCCGTGGCCATGCCGGCGTGCAAGGCGGCTTCCGAGGCGGCGAAGGCCCGGTCCCCCGCTGTCGCGCCTTGGCCCGCTCCGTGGGCCGGCGCGGAAACAACGCCCTCTTGAACCGTCGCGGCGTGGTTTTCAGCCGAGGCGTCGCGCAGGGCCTGTTCGACAGGATCGCCGCCGCCTTCACAGGCCGACAGGGTCAGGGCGAGAGCGGTCAGGGCGATCGGTGCGAGGCGCATCAGGCGTTTCCTTCAATCCAGCTCGGCATCCAGCCTTCGTGCATCTCGCGCAGGTGATCCAGCGGCAGGCGGAACAGCTCGCCCGAGGCGAAGTCGCGGCCCTTGGCGCGGCCGACCACCGAGGCGTGCAGCCCGGCGGCCTGGGCCGCGGTGAGGATATCCGTCGCATCCGCCACGGCGACCAGATAGCGGGCCTGATCCTCGCCGAAGAGCAGGATGTGGGCATGGGTCGCCGAGGTGGCGTCCAGCTCGACGCCGCAGTCGCTGGCCAGGGCGATGTCCGCCGCCGCTCCGATCAGGCCGCCGTCCGACAGGTCGTGGACGCAGGTCAGGGCGCCGGCCTCGATCTGCCCGCGCACGAAGTCGCCCGTCTTGCGCTCCAGCGCCAGATCGACCGGCGGCGGGGCGCCGTCCTCGCGGCCGAAAACCTCACGCAGGTAGATTGACGAGCCCAGCTCGCCGACCGTTTCGCCGATCAGCACCAGCACATCGCCCTCGACCATCCCGCCGAAGCCGACGACCACGTCATAGTTGGTCAGCAGGCCGACCGCCCCGACCGTCGGGGTCGGCGGAATGGCCGCGCCATTGGTCTCGTTGTACAGGCTGACGTTGCCGCTCACGACAGGGAAGTCCAGCACCCGGCAGGCCTCGGCCATGCCATCGATGGCGCGGACGATCTGGCCCATGATCTCGGGCCGCTGCGGATTGCCGAAATTGAGGTTGTCGGTGATGGCGATGGGACGCGAGCCGACGGCAGTCAGATTGCGCCAGGCCTCCGCCACCGCCTGTTTGCCGCCCTCGTAGGGATCGGCCAGCACATAGCGGGGCGTGCAGTCC
>JALYPS010000086.1 GCA_030856285.1 Pseudomonadota bacterium | reverse complement strand
TGCCGGGCTTTGCCTCAGGATGGAAGAGCTCAAGCTCTCCGAGCTTCCAGAAGCCGACCACGCCGAGCAAGGCTCCGACGCCGGGAAAGACGGCGTCCGCTATGGCTCGGGCGCGATCAAAGGCCTGAAGGAAGCGCGGCACAGGTTGGGTCAGATTGCTCAGCGTCTCGCCGCCCAATTCGAAACGCAGCGAATATTCCGAGCCTTGAAAGGCGGCGAGCCAGTTGGGACCGAGCGGTGTCGTCATTTCGCGCCGATACCATGGATGGCGGCCTCGGTCGCCCGGGTCATGCCGGATGAGGGCCGCGCGATTGCCCTTGCTCTCCACGTCGTGAAAGCTGATTCTAACGCCCGCGCCCGAAACCGTCGGGCCGCCAGGAGCCACGCCCATGGGACTGTTCAACTGGATGACCGGCAGCAAGCCCGCACCGTCCGGCGTGCCGCGACTCGCGATCCCGGCCCTCCGGAAGGGCCTCCTCGCCGTCAACCGCGACACCGCACCCTTCACCGTCCGCGACGGCGGGCCCGAAGGGGTCGACATGGTGGCTGAATGGCGGATCGTCGACGCCAAATGGTACGAGATCTTCGCCAAGGCCGGCATCAAACGCGTCTTCAAGGTGCTGATGAAGTTCGACGAGGCCAAGGGCGAGGTCCGCGCCGTCGACCAGTCGTGGGAGGTGGAATGGCGCGCCGGCGTGCCCGTCCTGTCCGCCACCGCCGAAGGCGTCCGCGGCCAGACGTGGGAGAAGAGCTTCGAGACGGTCTACGCCTTCCGCGAGGACCTCTCATTCGGCGAGGTCTACAGCTACCGGTTCGACACCGACGAGATCAAGAAACCGCTGGTGGCGGCTGCACAGGCGGCCGGCTGGGGCTGGCGCGGCGTGGCCTTCAGCAAACTCTGAGCGCTACAGCCAGGCCTCCGCCGGGCCCCGTGACATGCTCAGCAGGATGCCGGTCACCTGCACGCCGCTGCCGTCCTCGGTGACAATCCGGAACGCCTGATCGCTCAGCGGGGTGGGATCGGGCCGCGCCATGGCCCACCCCGGAAACAGCCGGGCCGCGATGGCCCAGTCGCCGAGCACGGCGAGATTGGTGTGGCGGTCATCGGCCCGGAGGCGAATCATCAGCGCGTCCAGATCCCGTCTGCGACCCTCGATCACCTGCACGAATTTGCCGTCGGGCAGCGCCAGCGCGCCCGTGATCTTGTCCCGACCGTTGTTCCGCACCGAGACGCGGAAAATGGCGTCGAGCGCCGGAGATTCACCGTGGTCGATCAGGGAATCGCTTCGGTAGACCAGCCTGCACAGGTCTTTCGCCATTCTCGCCCGCCTTGAGGCGGAAGGCCTCCGCAATCGGCAACGCTTCAAGGGACCCAAGGTTGCACGTCCGCGCGCTGCAACCCGCACTCAAGCAGCGTGCGTCCCCCTCGCGAGCGTCAGCGCACCAACGCGCTCAAGCAGCGAGCCGCCGCGCGGCGAGGGTTAGCGCACAGAAAGAAGATGGAGGCCTGGCCTCCGAGTTGAACGGAGGGTCTGCGGAGTTGCACCTCCGCCGCGTCGCCCCTCCGCCACCAGGCCGTATAAGAGAGCGGGCCCACCATAGCCGTCCCTGGTTAAGCGCGACCTGAACGACACGGTGAACGCCGTCTTTACCTCCTGGCCTCGCTTTGGCCCCGGTATTGCAGCAACGCTTGTCGCCCTCGCGTACTTGTTATGACGGGGCGGCCCCATGGGACCTTAAAGCTATCGCCATGCGTATCAGCCTTCGCCTCTTGCTCATCGTCTCCGTCGCCGCCTGCGCCCCCATGCTGCCGGAGGCGCCGCCCGTCATGGCCGTGGCCGAGACCCGCGCGCCCCCGGCTCCGGCGGTCTCGACCCCGGCCCCGGCGACTCCCGCCCCTGTCGTGGTCGACCAGGCCGGTTTCGACGGCTGGAAACAGGGTTTCCTGGCCCGGCACGGCGGCGCCCGCCGCGCTGAATACGAGCGCGAGCTTGAGGGCCTGACGCCGGACCCGTCCGTTATCCGTCTCGACCGCAACCAGCCCGAGTTCAGCCGCCCCGCCGGCGCCTATGTCCAGTCGGCCGCCTCGGCCACCCGCATCGCCCAAGGCCGCGCCCGCACCGACCGCGTGCCGTGGGAAGTGACCCAGCGCTACGGCGTCCCGGCCGAAATCCTCGTCTCCGTCTGGGGCAACGAGAGCGCCTTCGGAGCCATCCAGGGCGATTATGACGTCGTCCGCTCCCTCGCCACCCTCGCGTATGAGGGCCGGCGTCGCGACTGGGCCGAGGGCGAACTGAAGAATGCGCTCGACATCGTCGTCGACGGCCGCCGCGACCGTTCGGGCCTGAAAGGCAGCTGGGCCGGAGCCATGGGCCAGACGCAGTTCATGCCCGACGCCTATCTCCGCCTCGGGGTCGACCAGACCGGCGACGGCAAGGTCGACATCTGGGGCTCGGACGCCGACGCCCTGGCCTCGGCCGCCAATCTGCTGGCCCGCGCCGGCTGGAAACCCGGCCAGACCTGGGGCTATGAGGTCATTCTGCCCGCCGGCTTCGACTACGCCGAGGCCGAGGGCTCGCGGCACACCTGGCGTGATTGGGCCGGGCGCGGCGTCAGTCTCGCCCGGGGCGGCGCGCCCAACGCCGCCGAGGCGGCGGAAGAGGCGGTCATCCTGCTGCCCCAGGGCGCGCGCGGCCCGGCCTTCCTGGCCCTGCCCAACCACTATGTGATCCGCCGCTACAACAACTCGGTCAGCTACGCCCTGGCCATCGGCCTGACCGCCGACGGCATCGCCGGACGGCCCGGCCTCGTCGCCGCCTGGCCCGACGACGCTCCCCTGTCGCGCGAGCAGCGCATCGGCGCCCAGGCCGCCCTGACCCGGCTCGGCTTTGACACCCAGGGCATCGACGGTGTCGTCGGCGCCAACACCCGCGCCGCCCTGCGCAGCTGGCAGATCGCCAACGGCAGGTTGGCCGACGGCTACCTCACCGCCGATCTGGCGGATGAGCTGATCCGCCGGGCGGGGTAACACCTCGTGTCTCCTCCCCGCTTTGCGGGGAGGGGGACCACGCGAAGCGTGGTGGAGGGGG
>JALYPS010000020.1 GCA_030856285.1 Pseudomonadota bacterium | reverse complement strand
GGCCGCGCTCCTCCGGCAGGAAGCCGATCCGGTCGCGCACCTTGCGCCCCTCGTCGGCGCCGAGGATGCCGATCCGGCCCGAGCTCACGCCCTGCAGGCCCAGGATCATGCGGATGGTCGAGGTCTTGCCGGCGCCGTTCGGACCCAGGAAGCCGCAGATGGAGCCCTTCTCGACCTGAAAGCTCAGATCGCGCACGGCCTGGAAGTCGCCGTACCGTTTGCTCACCCCTTCGAGCGTCAACGCCGCCGTCATGATCATCCCCTGCCCGTCACTGTTCCGTTCAGGATTAGGTGTGTAAAGGACGTTTGACAAGCGATCTCACGCCGCCAATGCCCCGTTGTCATGATTTCCGTGTCATGTTCGCCGACACGAGTCGCGCGTCCGATGAAAGCGTGAATGCCCTACGAAGTCTCCTCCTCTCCCGTGGCGCCCCAGGCCGGATCACGCCTGTGGACCGCCGGCGCCAGCACGGGGATCGCCATCGCGGTGCTGGTCGGACTGGCCGTCTATCAACCCGATCTGGCCCTGTATCTGCTCGGGGGCGCCGCCCTCGTCGGCCTGACGGCCTGGGTTCTGAACCGACGTCCCCCCCCGGCCTCGGCCGCGTCGACAGACGAGCCCGGTCTGGCCCAGTCCGCGGCGCCGCTGGAAGTCGACGCGACCTTGCTGGACAGCCTTTTCGAGGCCCTGGCCGACCCTGTTCTGGTGGTGTCAGGCGGCGAGGCCGACGACATCGCCGGGCGTCGCATCGTCCTGGCCAACGCCGCGGCCCGCGACCTGCTGCGCATCCAGCGCGAAGGCGGCCTGCTGGTCCCGGTGTTGCGCGACCCGGCCGTGCTCGAGGCGGTGGACGAGGCCCTGTTCGGCGGCCTGACCCGCACCACCGACTATGCCGGCGTGGGCGCCCAGACCCGGCATTGGCGGGCGGTGACCCAGCCCCTGGCGCAGGCGGAGTCGGGGCCGCTGGCCCTTGTCATCCTGCGCGACGAAACAGACGTGCGGCGCATGGAGCTGATGCGGGTCGATTTCCTGGCCAACGCCAGCCACGAACTGAAGACGCCGCTGGCCTCGCTGTCCGGCTTCATCGAGACGCTGAAGGGCCATGCCCGGGACGACCCCAAGGCGCGCGACCGCTTCCTCGACATCATGGCCACCCAGGCCGACCGGATGAGCCGACTGGTTTCGGACCTGCTGTCGCTCAGCCGCATCGAACTGAACGAACACATCCCGCCCGCCGGGCGCGTCGATCTGGCCCGCGCGGCTGCCGACGTGGTCGACGCTGTCAGCGTGCTGTCGGTCGAACGCAACGTCGTCATCCAGGTTGAAGACCGCGACATCAGCGCACCCGTAAACGGCGACCGGGACGAGATCCTGCAGGTGGTCCAGAACCTCGTCGACAACGCGATCAAATATTCCCCCGCCGGGGGGACGGTCGAGATCGTGATCCGGCCCGACATCGCCCTGGATGAGGCCTCAGCCCCCTGGTCCGGCGGCAATCGTGGCGACGGGGCGACCCGGTTGCCGCTGGTCACGCCGGACCGCGAGTCAGGCCAGCGCTTCGCCGCCGTCACCGTGCGTGACCACGGCCCGGGCATGGCGCGCGAGCACCTGCCTCGCCTGACCGAACGGTTTTATCGCGTCGAGGGCCAGAAGAGCGGCGAACGCCAGGGCACCGGCCTGGGCCTCGCCATCGTCAAACACATCGTCATCCGGCACCGCGGCGGTCTGACGGTCGAGAGCGCGCCGGGACAGGGCGCGGCCTTCACGGCCTACTTTCCGGTCGCCCAGCGCCGTGACGCCGTGACAGCGTCGTGACATGGCATTCACACGAGGCCGCACGGCGTAACAGAACTGTCATGCCGTCGTCGTAATCCGCTGACCATTCCCGGGCAGTTATCGGCCCGGGGCGAACCGGGCGACCGGGCGGCCCGATTCTGCTCTCCCGGACGTCCATGACCTGGCTTTTCCTGCCGATCCTGATCGCCGCAGCCGTCGCCGCCTATGTGGGCGGACGGACGATGGCGCGTCGGCGCGGCCGGTCCCTTCCCCCCGGAGAGCGTTCCCACTCCCGTCCCGGCCAGCACGGGGCCTACGCACTGATCTGGACCGCGGTCCCGGCCCTCATCGTGCTGATGGCGGCCTCGGTCTTCTCGCCCGATATTGAGCAGCAGCTGACCGCATCCGGCGCGCCCGAAGCGGTGCAACAGCTCGAGCCCTTCCGCCGCGAGGCCTTCTTCGCCGATGCCCGCGCCGTGGGCGCGGGACGCGACGCCGTCCAGATCTGGCCCGCCCCCTATGCGGAGCTTCTGCC
>JALYPS010000486.1 GCA_030856285.1 Pseudomonadota bacterium | reverse complement strand
CAGCGACGAGGGGCACGCTCTGGCCGAAATGCTCAAGACGTCGGGCGAGACAGTGGCGAAGATCGCTCCCCGGACCAAGATGCTGGCCATTCTCGACGCCGCCTTCGCCGAGATCGAGGTCATCCGTAACCGTTCGGCGGACGGCGCCTTGCGGTAGGCAGCGGTTCGTGGTAACGTCGGCTCCACTTACTCCAAGGAGCCGTCATGAGTCCCGTGTCCGCCGAGTTCACCGAGACTGAGTCCTACTGGGCAGCCCACCTCGAACGTCAGGAGCGTTCCGGCCTGTCCGTGCGCGAGTACTGCGGCCGCGAAGGCTTTTCCCAGGGGAGTTTCTACAACTGGAGAAAACGTCTCGCCTCGTCGCCCGAGCCTGCCTCTCCGGCTTTGCCGCCCTCTGCGTTCGTCGAACTGACGCATCTGTTCGCGCCGCCGCGCGTCGAGACGCCGCGCTGGGAGATGGAGCTCGCCCTGCCCGGCGGCGCCGTCGTGCGCCTGGCGCGGGGTTTCGACTCCGACGGTCTGCGCCGCGCTCTGGAGCTTCTCGCCCCGTGCTGAGACCCTCCGCCGCCTGCCGCATCTGGCTTTACCAGCCCCCCGCCGACATGAGGAAATCCTACGACGGTCTGGCCGGACTCGTCGAGACCGTGCTGCGCCAGGACCCTCTCAGCGGCCACTGGTTCGTATTCCGCAACAGGCGCGGCAACCGCATGAAGATCCTCGTCTGGGAGGGCGACGGATTCGCTCTGTGGCAAAAACGCCTGGAGCGCGGAACCTTCCGATTCCCGTCCGACCGCGCCCAGGTCACTCCCGCCGAACTGGCCTTCATCCTCGACGGAATCGAATGGAAGGAAACGGGAAAACTTGCGAGATACTCGCGACATCAAGTAAATATGATATCAGATTAAGAGTATGGTTCCGGCGTGTCCCTTTCCTCCTCAGACGATCTCCCCCAGACTCTCGAAGCCGCCCAGGCCGAGATCCGCCGGCTGCGCGACCGGCTGGGCGCGCTGGAGCGTCACGTCTTCGGCCAGAGAGCCGACCGCCTGCCCGCCCCTCTCGCCGGACAGGACGACATGCTGGGCCGGCCGCCGCAGGAGGACCCTCCGGCCGGCGACAAGCCGGTCGAGCGCTCCGCGACCGGACGCAAGGGGCACGGACGGCGCAATCTCTTTCTCGACGAAAGCGTCCCCGTCGGCGAACGGATCGTCCACGACGTGTCCGAGGAAGAGAAGTTCTGCGCCGATTGCGGACAGGGAAAAAAGCCCATGCCGCCCAAAATCACCCGCAAGCTGACCGTGATTCCGGCCCGCCTTTACGCCGTCGAGCACGTGCGCCTTCAGTACTCGTGCCCCTGCTGCATGGCGGCGGTATCGACGGCCGCCCTTCCGCCTGCGGTCGTCGAACGCGGCCTCGCCTCGCCCGAGCTTCTGGCCCACGTGGCCGTCTCCAAGTACGCCGACTTTCTCCCCCTTAACCGCCAGGAAGGAATCTTCGCCCGCCAGGGAGCCGTCCTGCCGAGAAGCACCCTGTGCGGCTGGCTGCGCGAGACCGCCCGGGAGCTCGGCATTCTGCCCGAACTCATGGCGCGCCGCCAGACCGAGGCGGGTTTTCTGCATATCGACGAGACGCCTCTGCCGGTCCAGGCTCCGGGCCGCGCCCGGACCGCCTGGTTGTGGACGGCGGTCGGAGACCGGGAGGCGCCCTACACGGTTTACCACTTCCGCAACAGCCGCGGACGAGCCGGCCCGGAGGAGTTTCTCGAAGGGTTCCGGGGGACGCTTCAATCCGACGCCTACGCGGTCTACGCGGGGCTTTGCAGCCGGCTGGGACTTGTCTCGGCCGGATGCTGGGCCCATGCGCGGCGCAAGTTCGTCGACGCCCACGACAAGACCCGGGCCAGCCGGGCGCGCGAGGCCGTCGAGAAGATCGCCGCGCTCTACGACGTCGAGCGGCAGGCGGCGGAGCTCGCCGACGGCGAAAGGCTGCAGGTCCGAGAGGAAAAGTCGCGCCCGCTGGCCGAGGCGCTGTTCGCCTGGCTGGAAGAGGTCCAGATGGAAGCCCCGCCGCAAAGCGCCCTGGGCAAGGCGTGCGCCTACGCGTTGTCGAACCGCACGCAGCTGAGCGTCTTCTTGTCCGACGGACGCGTTCCTCTGGACAACAACGCCGCCGAACGGGCGATCCGGCCGACGGTGATCGGGCGCAAGAACTGGCTGTTCGCCGGAAGCGACGAGGGAGGCCGGACGGCGGCCGTATTCTTCAGCCTTATCGAAAGCGCGAAACGTCACGGACTCAACGTGTTCGACTACCTGGCCGACGTGATCCGCCGCCTGCCCTCCTGGCCGGTAAAGCGTCTGGAAGAGCTCCTGCCCGACCGCTGGACGCCGGCGGCCCGCGACGCCGCGACGGCCGCCGCAGCCTGACGCGCGGCTCGCGCCGCAAACGCCGAAGTCGAATCCCGGGTCCATGCCGCGAATCCCTCGCGCATGAACGCCCGCCCGGAAAGCGTTTTCGATACGCCGTTCACCGTACGGTTAC
>JALYPS010000482.1 GCA_030856285.1 Pseudomonadota bacterium | reverse complement strand
GCGCAGGATCGCGGTCGATTCGTCAGGATGCTTCTCGACGAAGTCAGCGACCTTCTTGACCGAAGACGCCTTCACCTGACCCTCGATGCGGGCGATGTCGAGGCGCTGCTCCATGTCGGAGGGCGGGCCGGTCAGCTGGTGCATCGCGCCGCCGCCCGTGACTGTGGTGGTTTGCAGGGAGGTGACCGAACCCCCGCCGGGCAGCGCTGCGGCCAGTTGCATCGCACTGCCCGGCGCGCCGCCCGAGGCCGACTTCAGCAGCGGGCGCAGGACGAAGAAGATCAGCAGCAGGCCGGTCACCAGCAACACCAGCAGCTCCACGCCGCGCATGATGTCGTCCTTGGTGAAGTTGAACAGCGACGACGCCGCCTCCTCCCCGCCGACCACAGCCAGGTCGCGGTTGAAGCGGACGTTCAGCACCTCGATCTTGTCGCCGCGGGTCGCGTCGATGCCGACGGCGGCGGCGACGAGGGCCTTGATCTGCTCGATCTCCTGCGGCGTGCGGGCGGCATAGGTCGGGGCGCCGCCGTTGGCCGCGGGCGTCCATCTGCCGTCCACGGCGACCGAAACGGCCAGCCGCTTGATCTCGCCGGCTTCCTTCACCGTGGTCGTGGTGGTGTTGGAGATCTCGTAGTTGGTGGTCTCGGTGGTGTCGGTCGTGGTCGAACCGGTCGGGGTCGTGACGGGGGCTTCGCCGCCCGGGATGTTGTTGGTCGCTGTGGCGCCGCCGTCGCTGACGCCCGCGGTGTCGGAGCTCTCCGAACCGTTGGCCGAGGTCGAGCGGACCACCTGACCGTCCGGATCAAAGACCTGCTGCTGGGTGGTGGAGCGGCTGTGGTCGATGTCAGCGGTGACCTGGACGCGCGCGCCGCCGACGCCGACGACGCCCTCGACGATGTCCATGATCCGGGCCTGGAGCTGGGCCTCGGTGGAATCCCGCGCGTCCTGGGCCGAAGCGGCGCTGAAGCCTTCGGAGTCCGAGCCGGCGGCCAGGGTGCGGTTGGACGTGTCGGTGAGGGTGACCTTCTCGGGCTTCAGATTGGGAACCGAGGAGGCGATGACGTTGCGGATGGCCTGGACCTGGGCGCCGGAGAGCTGGCCGCCGGTGACGCCGACAACCACGGAAGCTGTGGGTTCGGCGGCGTCGGCCTGGAACAGTTCACGGCGCGGCAGGGCGATCATGACGCGGGCGGAATTGATGCCGCGCATGGTCAGGATGGTGCGGGCCAGTTCGCCCTCGAGGGCGCGCTTTTCGTTGAGGTTCTGCTGGAACTCGGTCTGGCCCAGCACCGACTGGTTGTCGAAGATTTCGTAGCCGACCGAGCCTGAGGTCACGAGCCCCTTGCCGGCGACCAGCATGCGGGCCTCGCCGACCTCGTCGCGGCTGACGAAGATGGTCGAGCCGTCCCCGCGGGAGGAATATTTGATCCCGGCGCTGTCGAGGGCGGTGGTGACCTCGGACGCTTCCTGCAGGTCGAGGTTGGAATACAGCAGGGCGTCCGGAGCCTGGCCGATACGCAGCATGACAGCCACCAGCACGGCCGCGACGCCGGCTGCAACGCCCAGCACCACGGTCAGCCGACCGATCCCGAATCTCTGCAACGCCGCCGTGAAGCCGCCCACGCGTCCTGCCCCGAATACACACGGGTCATTACAGACGCCCGCTAGGCAGAAACTGCCGCCTGCGTGGTAAATGCGGGGTTAAGACCTTTGGACAATCAGTGTTTTTTGCGTTTCTGCATGACGAAGCCGATGACCTTGGCGGCCGCCTCGAAATGTTCGCGGGGGATGGTCTCGTCGATGTCGACGGCCGCGTAGAGCGCGCGCGCCAGGGGCACATTCTCGACGATCGGAACCTTGTGCTCGCGGCCGACCTCCCGGATGCGCAGGGCCAGGGCGTCGACGCCCTTGGCCACGCAGACCGGGGCCACATCGCCGGCTTCGTAGCGCAGGGCGACGGAATAGTGGGTCGGGTTGGTGACGATGACCGTGGCCTTGGGCACGTTCTGCATCATGCGCTGACGGCTGCGCTGGGCCCGGATCTGCCTGAGCTTGGCCTTGACGTGCGGATCGCCCTCGGACTGTTTGTAATCCTCTTTCAGCTCTTCCTTGGACATCTTCATCCGCTCCGCGAAGCGGTATTTCTGCCAGAGGAAGTCGGCCCCGGCGGTGAAGCCGAGGAAGACGATGGTCGAGGTCATCAGGGCGATGGCCAGATCGCGCGCCAGCGGCAGGATCAGCGCCGGCGGCATGGCGGCCATGTTCTCGAGCTCGCGCAGATGCGGTTTCAGCACCAGCCAGCAGATGAAGCCCACGGCCAGAAGCTTGATGAAGGTCTTGATGAACTGGACCAGGCCGTCCGGGCCGAAGATGCGTTTGAACCCGGTCAGGGGGTTCACCTTTGACCAGTCGGGCTTCAGCTTTTCAGCGGTGAAGATCAGGCCGGACTGGGCGATGTTGCCGCCGACGCCGCCAAGGATCGTCGCCAGCATGACCAGACCGAGAAAGGGCGCGACCGCCCACAGGGCTATGGCTCCGATCTCAACTCCGGCGCCCGTCTCCAGCCCGCCGATCATGGTGTGGGGCGCGGCGATGAAGGGCAGCAGGTCCTCAGCCATCGAGGTCGCGAACCAGCCGCCGGTCATCAGCACCACGGCGGCGGCGCCCGTCAGGGACAGGGCCGCGGCGACGTCCGGAGACTTGGCGACGTCGCCCTTCTTGCGTGCGTCCGCAAGTTTTCGCGGTGTCGCCTCTTCTGTTTTCGACTCGGGATCGGCGCCTTCAGCCACCGGCGCCTCCCGCGAAGATCCGGGCCAGGGCGCGGTAGCGGTCGATGAAGACCGTCCCGACCACGCCGAGGCTGAGAGCGAATACCGACAGGCCCAGCAGGATGCTGAGCGGGGCGGCGGCGAAGAAGACCTGGAACGACGGCATGACCCGGCCGACGAGTCCCGAGGCGAGGTTGAAGATCAGGGCAAAGACGAGCAGCGGCGCTGACAGCTGGACCCCCAGCATGAAGGCGTCGCCCACGGTGCGGATGGCAAGCTCGGCGAAGTCGCCGGTGACCAGGGGGGCGACGGGACTGATCAGCTCATAGGAGCCGACCAGACCGGCGATGAACAGGTGATGGGTGTTGGTGGCGAACACCAGAGTGGTGCCCATCAACATCAGGAAGGCGGCGATGGTCGACCCGGGCTGGGCCTGCATCGGATTGGCGGTCTGGGCGAAGGCAAGGGTGGTCTGAAGGGCGACGATCTCCCCGGCCGTGGCAAGGGCGGTCAGGAAGGACCGCAGCAGGGCGCCGATCATCAGACCGACGATGACCTCGCGGATGATCCAGCCGGCCATGCCGCCGACCGTCGCCGGCAGGGCCGGGAGGGCGCCGGCGATCACCGGCCACAGGGCGAGGCTGACGACGAAGGCGAAGGCAAGACGGATGCGCGGCGGCACATAGCTCTCGCCGATGCCGGGCAGCATCAAGAGGACAGCGCCGATCCGCGAGAAGATCAGCGCACCCTGCCAGATCTGGTCCGTGGTCGCGTAAGGATCCACCTAGATGCGTTCCATGGGCGGGTGCTCCATGGCGATCACATGCCGGCGATGCGCGCCGCGATCGTCCGCATGAAGCCGCCCAGCAGCGCTCCCATCAGCGGCAGGAACAGCAGCAGACTGACGAAGATGGCTATGATCTTGGGCGCATAGATCAGGGTCTGCTCCTGTATCTGGGTCAGGGCCTGGACCAGGCCGATGACCACGCCGACGACCAGACCGACCAGCAGGATTGGCGCGGACAGCTGGATCGTCAGCCACAGGGCGTCGCGCCCCACATCCAGAACTTCCGCGCCGTTCATTGAAATCACGCTCCACACTCGTTGGGTGGCCTAACGGCCTTCGGCCTGCTTGAGGCCGAACCGGGCAGAAAATGCCGGGAGCGTGGTTAACGGGGAGTTAGGACGGACCCGACTGGATCAAACCGCCTCGCCCGGCGTAAAGCGAAGCATGACCAAGTCCCCTGTCTCCCAGTCCGACGCCGAAGCCGCCGTGCGCACCCTGATCGAATGGGCGGGGGATGACCCCAACCGGGAGGGTTTGCTGGACACGCCGGCGCGGGTGGCGCGCAGCTATCGCGAGCTGTTCGCCGGCTATGAGGTTGAGCCGCGCGCCTATCTGGAACGGACCTTCGAGGAGGTCGGCGGCTATAACCAGCTGGTGGTGCTCAAGGACATCCGCTTCGTCAGCTTCTGCGAACATCATATGCTGCCGGTCGTGGGCGTGGCCCATGTCGGCTATCTGCCGACCGACCGGGTGGTGGGCATCTCCAAGCTGGCGCGGGTGGTGCGCGGCTATGCACGCCGGCTGCAGATCCAGGAGAAGATGACCTCCGAGATCGCCACCGCCATCGATGAGGTGCTGCAGCCCCAGGGCGTCGGCGTGGTCATAGAGGCCGAGCACAGCTGTATGACGATGCGCGGGGTCAATGCGCCGGGCGCCAGCCTGACCACCAGCGCCCTGCTGGGCGTGGTGCGGGACGACGCCCGGACGCGGGAAGAGTTCCTGCGGCTGGTGCGGGGCTAGGCCTCGCTCGCCACGGCGGTCGGCGGGGACCGGAACGCCCGGCTGATCCGCACCCAGACGATCCAGAAGAGCAGGAAGCCGAGCGGCGCGAGGCCGAGCACCATGGTCAGCGGGCCACGCAGCGCGGCGGGTATCTCGTCCGCCTGCCCGAAGAAGAAGGAGCCGGTGGCGACAAAAAGCGCCGCACACATGCGCCACAGGTGGCGGGCGATGCGCGAGGGCCCTGAGACGCCGCCACGCCTCAGCACCCGAACGTCGCAGAGAACCGCAAAGCCCCCTATCGCCGCAAAAGCCCAGGCCGGCGTGTCCGCCAAGGATCGCACCGAGCACGCCGGCCAGCGCCAGGAAGGCGGCGCTGATACAGGCCCAGAGCTCGAAACCGCCAACCTGACCGTCCGGGCGTTTCACCGTCATCAACGCCGTCGCGACGAGGTAGATGACGAAGATCCCGCCATAGACCTGGCCGGGCTGCGGGTCGGGCAGGAACGGCGACGTTCCGGCGGCGACCGCCAGCATGATCACCATGGAGACGACGAAAACCACCCCGGCCGCGCGGTGCACCGTGTCGCCCTTGCGCGCGATCACCGCCACGAAGCCCGCGATCATGGCCACAGACGCGCCCGCGATGTGCAGGAACAGCAGGACGTCGGCCAGGACGTGCAGGAAGGCCGGAGCCTCGGGCCCGAAGCGGAGGATGTTGTCGGCTTCACTGGCTTCCATGACGGATTTCCTTGCTGGATCGGTCGGCGCGCCCGGCTCAGCCGAGCGACAGCGGGGCGCCGGACAGGATTTTCTGGGAGAACATGAAGAAGGCGAAGATGCCGAGGCCCATCAGCAGGGTGAGCGCGACCAGCAGGGCCGCGACCGCGGTCCCCGCGATCGGCCCGCCACGGTCCCTCGCACGCAAGTAGAGCTCCAGAACCGCCAGAGGCACGAGGTAACAGCCGAACGGCCAGATGCTCATGAAAGGGTCGGTCATCGAAACCTTGTTTCCCAGCGCCATGTTGCCGACGAACCAAGCGAACACGCCGATGCGCATGAACCACTGGGCGTTCGAGACCAGATACAGGCGCATGGCCCATCGACGATGGATGGTGATCCGCCGCGCCATGGCGTGCCGCCCGGCGAGGCCGGCGAAGGTCAGGATGAGCACGCCGTTCAGGGTCGTGGCCATCTCGCCAATCGAGTCCGGGGGCGAGCCGCGGCCCCAGACCAGATAGAAGCCGGTCAGGCTCAGACCCACCACCGTCAGCAGGAACAGGCGCCCGTTCCAACGATGGAAGACCGGCGCTTTGGCCCGGATCTGCGGGATCAGCTGAAGCGCTCCGCCGAAGGCGATGATTCCGGCTGCGAGAGCATGGGCGCCGAAGGTCATATTGCCCGCCGTGTCGCCCTCGACATAGCCCTTGGCGCCCATGGCGCTCAGCACCGCCCAGCCTTCGTAGTTCCCGGTCGCCATCGCTGGGCCGTAGAAACTGGCGATGTAGTAGAAGAACAGCCACTGCCCGATCAGCGCCGTCAGGAGCCAGAAGCCCGCGGCGGCGGCCAGGACGGAGTCCGCCCCGCCGGGTCCGGAAGTCGCGTTTCTGTTGTTCAGGGCGTCAGGCGTCGCTCGCATGAGCCGGGTCCTTTCACAGACGCAAGGATCAGATCGGCCCGCGCGAACGGCGCAGGCGGATGGCGGCGAACAGGAACAGGGCGGCGATGATCAGGCCGATCCACACGCCCGGCTGACCGAACAGCCGCGCGGGATCGAGATCAGCGAGGCTGCTGACCGGCTTGCCGCCCAGACTGTCCACGCTGAAGGCGCCGGTGAAGCCGCCGGTGAGGCGGTGCTCCAGCAGGTTGGGGGTCGATCGGCCGCTGAAGGCCAGATGCTCAATCACTGCGAGCGCCGCCAGCGGGGCCACGGCCCAGACGAAGGGAACGCGCCGCGCCCAGGCCGAAACCAGCAACAGCCAGCCGACGATCGGCGCGTGCCACAGGATCATGAAGGCCTGGCCGTAGACCAGCATGAACCACAGGAACGGCAAGTTCAGCTCGGCCCACATCCGCCCGGGGTGGAAGCCGTTGGCCAGCCAGATCAGGGTGGTCAGGATTAGTATGACCAGCTGCGCAGCGAAAACGACGGCGAAGACGATCACCGGCATGATCAGCAGCGGGACGGCTGCCTTGGACAGGACGGTCATCCGGTCCGAGACCGGCAGCGATTTCCAGAACAGGATGCTGCGCTCCCGGCGCTCGCCGTGCAGGGCGGCGAGGCAGTAGAGGACCGAGACGACGATGGCGCTCAGGAACACCGTGCCAGCCACGAAGCTGTAGGGCTCCATATAGCTATGGGTCGAGGCGGGATCGGCGAGCCGGGCGGCCCGGGTCGCGTTGGACAGGTTGAGGGAGCCAATCGTCGAACCCACCACCCCGAAGCCGGCGACGACGGCCGGGGCGATGTAGAGAACGCGATGCTCCCACAGCTCGCGCCGGAGCAGCCAGTAGAAGGTCCGGGCCTGTGTCCGCCACGGCGACGTGACAGCGGCTGGCGCGGCCGGGGTCTCGGACGGGTGTTCAGAATCGGAGTTCATGCCGCCTCCCGCGCCGCATGGGTTCCGCCCATCAGGGCGACGAAGACATCCACAAGACCGGGCGAGCGGACCTCGCCGAGGGCGGCGAGTTGATCCCGGGCGACGCCGTCGAACAGCAGGATGCTTCGGCCCAACAGCGTACGTTCATGGAGGGGCCGGAGGGCGCGCGCGGCGGCGAGCCGGTCGGGTCCGACCACCACTTCCAGATAGCGGGCCTCCACATCCTCCATGGAGGAGTCGAGCACGACGCGGCCGCGGTCGAGGAAGACCACGTCGGTCAGGATGTGCTCCACCTCGGCGACGTCGTGGGTCGAGACGAGGATGGTTCGGTCGCCGTCGAAATAGTCGTTGAGCAGCGAGTCGTAGAACTGCTTCCGGTACAGGATGTCGAGACCCAGCGTGGGCTCGTCCAGCACCAGCAGCTTCACGTCCACCGCCATGATCAGGGCGAGGTGGAGCTGGGTGACCATGCCCTTGGAGAGGTCGCGGATCTTGCTGGCGTGACGGATCGTGGTGCGGGCTAGGAAACCCTCCGCCCGGACGCGATCGAAGCGGGGATGGACGCTGGCCATGAAGTCCAGCGCCTGACCGACCCGCATCCATCGCGGCATGACGGCGACGTCGGCGATGAAGCAGACGTCGTGCATCAGCTCGTCGCGCCGGGTCCACGGATCGCGGCCCAGAACGTCAAGCTCTCCCTCACAGGCGGCGAGGCCGACGATGGCGTGCAGGGCGGTGCTCTTGCCGGCGCCGTTGGGCCCGATCAGGCCGACGATACGGCCCGCCTCGACGGTCAGGTCGACGCCGTCGAGGGCGATGGTGGAGCCGAAGGCCTTGCGCAGGCCGCGGGCGCGAATGCAGCTCATCGGCTCAATCCTCCGCCGGCCTGGGCGGGACCGCGCCCAGCAGGTCCTGAGTCAGGCCCAGTCGCTGGATGGTCGCGTGAATTTCGGGCCACTGCTCGGTCAGGAAGCGCTGACGTTCGGCCCGCAGCAGCAGCTCCCGCGCGCCGGTGTTGATGAACATCCCGACCCCGCGCCGCTTCTCCACCAGCTGCTCGTCGACCAGCTGCTGATACGCCTTGAGCACCGTCAGCGGATTGACCCGGCTCTCGGTCGCGACATTGCGGACAGAGGGCAGCGGATCGCCCTCGCCGAGGAGTCCGTCCAGAATCATGGCGACCACGCGATCGCGTATCTGGCGATAGATCGGCTGACCGTCGTTCCACTCTGAATCCATCGTCCCTTCCGGACGCCCCCTCGCAGCATTTCGGCTCGATACGGCACCGAACTGGTGTTATACATGACTATAACACCTCCAGAGCGCAAGTGCTTTTTGCACGGGGCTCTCGCCGGGCCTGTTTCAGCCCGTGGCGAATGGGCTACCCTGGAGGTCGGACGGGATCGCCGGCCCGGGAGAGCGCGCGACATGGGCCGGCTGATCGAGGAACTGGACTATCGCCCGACCGCCATGGGGCCGCTGATCCTGCGGCGGCGCTGGGTGGCGGCGATTGACGCCGATGTGGTCGAGGTCATCCTCGGCGAAGAGCATCTGATGTCCAGCCTGTTCACGGTCGGCGAGACCGAACTGGCCGTCCGGGGTCTGGCGGCGGCCAAGGGCGCGGCGTTGCGGGTTCTCGTGGGCGGTTTGGGGCTGGGCTACACGGCCCGTGCGGCCCTGGCCGACGATCGGGTCACATCCGTGGATGTCGTCGACGCCCTCGCGCCTGTGATCGAATGGCATGAGGCCGGGCTGGTGCCCCTCGGCGAGAGCCTGGGGCAGGAGCCACGGTGTCACCTCAAACTGGGTGATTTCTTCGGCTGGTTCGATGCGCCGCGAGTTCCTGCGGATCGATACGACGTCGTCCTGCTCGACATCGACCATTCGCCCCGCAACCTGCTGCACCCCGATCACGCGCGCTTCTATGCCGAGGAGGGACTGAGGCGCCTGCGCGAAGGGATCGCGGAGGGCGGCATCTTCGCCATGTGGTCCGACGAAGGCCCGGACGCAGCCTTCATCGCCGTGCTCGAGGCGGGGTTCGCCAACGTCCGCGCCGAGGTCGTCGCCTTCGACAATCCCCTGACCGGCGGCGCCTCGACCTGCACCATCTACGTTTGCGACCGGGTTTGATGACGCCGCGCTGACGGCCCGGTCCTTGCGGAATTCGCCTCAGAAGGGGTGTTTTCCATGGCCTGGACCGCGATTTCGACCCGAAATGAGACACCGCCCATCGTGCGCGGCGGGTGGCTGGACGCCTTGCGGTTCATTGTGGCCGCCCTGATCATCCTGCATCACTTCCAGGGCGCGGGGCCGATCGTCCTGGCCGAGGGCCTGCATCCGGTGTTCGAGCGGGGCGGTTTCCTGCTCACCAACTTCTTCATCATCGACAGCGGCTATGTGCTGATGCGGGTCTACGGCGGCTCGCTCGCCGGGGGCCGGATGTCGGCCGGCGACTTCTTCGCCAAGCGATTCCTGCGGGTCTGGCCCGCGCACATCATCATGGGATTGAGCCTCGTCGCCCTTGTCGTCGGGGGGACGGCGATCGGGGTCGGGCCGCGGGCGCCGGAATGGTTCGCCTGGGACCAGCTGCCGGCCCAACTCGGTCTGGTGCAGGCGTTCGGCATTCCCGGCGGCTACGGCTGGAACGCACCGAGCTGGTCGATCTCGGCCCTGATCGGCTGCTACCTCGCCTTTCCGTGGATCCTGAAGGGTCTGGTCCGGCTCGGGCCGTGGAGCGTGCTGGCGCTGGGCGTCGGTCTGTATCTATTGGCCAACCAGCTGACCTGGAGCCTGTTCGGCTATCCCGTCTATCAAATGCCGATGGGCTTCGGCTTCATCCGCGCCCTGCCGCTGTTCTTCCTCGGCATGGCCCTGGCCTGGTTCGCG
>JALYPS010000474.1 GCA_030856285.1 Pseudomonadota bacterium | reverse complement strand
GTCAGATGGCGTGTTCAAGACCGTCTTCCCTCGTTAGCCGCCATCAATGCACGAACAGGGACGCGGCTCAAACGAAAGGCCCGCCGGACGCGAATCCGGCGGGCCTGCTTGTTGGGCCGCGGTCGTCGGCCCTTCGGGACCTCCCGACCCGACGCGGCCTGGCGCTTCGGGCATGCCCCCGCGCTCGAGCAGCGAGCCGCCGCGCGGTGAGCGTTAGCGCCCCTACGCCTGCTTCATCGCCTCGGTCAGGTTCTCGGCCACCTTGTCGAGGAAGCCCTCGGTGGTCAGCCAGCCCTGTTGATCTCCGACCAGCAGCGCCAGGTCCTTGGTCATGTGGCCGGCCTCGACCGTCTCGACGACGACCCGTTCCAGGGTGTCGGCGAAGCGTTCCAGCTCGGCGTTGCCGTCCAGCTTGGCGCGGTGCGAGAAGCCGCGCGTCCAGGCGTAGATGGAGGCGATGGAGTTGGTCGAGGTCGCCTCGCCCTTCTGGTGCTGGCGGTAGTGGCGGGTGACGGTGCCGTGGGCGGCCTCGGACTCGAGGATCTTGCCGTCCGGCGTCATCAGCACCGAGGTCATCAGGCCCAGCGAGCCGAACCCCTGCGCCACCACGTCTGACTGCACGTCGCCGTCGTAGTTCTTGCACGCCCAGACGAAGCCGCCCGACCATTTGATCGCCGCGGCCACCATGTCGTCGATCAGACGGTGCTCATAGGTCAGGCCCTTCGCCTTGAAATCGGCGGCGAACTCCTCGTCGAACACCTTCTGGAAGATATCCTTGAAGCGCCCGTCATAGGCTTTCAGGATCGTGTTCTTGGTCGACAGATAGACCGGGAAATTGCGGCCCAGGCCGAAGGCGAAGCTGGCGCGGGCGAACTCGGTGATCGAGTCGTCGAGGTTGTACATCCCCATGGCGATGCCGGCCGAGGGGAAGTCGAACACTTCGTAGTTCTGCTCCTGGCCGTCATTGCCGACCCACTTCATGGTCAGTTTGCCAGGACCGGGAACGAGGAAGTCCGTGGCCTTGTACTGGTCGCCAAAGGCGTGGCGGCCGACAACGATGGGCTGGGTCCAGCCGGGCACGAGACGCGGCACATTTGAACAGATGATCGGCTCGCGGAAGACCACGCCGCCCAAGATGTTGCGGATGGTGCCGTTGGGCGACTTCCACATCTTCTTGAGGCCGAACTCCTCCACCCGCGCTTCATCGGGGGTGATGGTGGCGCATTTCACGCCCACGCCGTGCTTCTGGATGGCGTGCGCCGCGTCGATCGTCACCTTGTCGTCGGTGGCGTCGCGGTTTTCCATCGACAGGTCGTAGTAGTCGAGATCCACGTCCAGGAAGGGGAAGACCAGCTTGTCCTTGATCATCTGCCAGATGATGCGGGTCATCTCGTCGCCGTCGATGTCCACGATGGGATTGGCGACCTTGATCCTGGTCATGCGGGTTCGCGCCTCTGAATGGGAATGGGGAGTCTGGCGGGCGGTATAGCGGGGCGCGCGGGCGGGCGCAAAGAGCACGGCCGGGCCGGTTAACTCTCAATTCGGAAAAGCTTCTCCGGCCAAGCTGAACCCGATCCCGCCGGCCTCGTTTCAACACCCTGAAGAACGCCTTCAAGGCAGGGGGAAATCTCTTGAGTTCGGAAACCACGGCGCTGGTTCAGCGCTGGATCATCGCGTTTTGCGAGACGCCCATCCTGGTCGACCCCGACCTGATGCAGCGCGTGCTGACTGAACACGACGCCCGGGTGGCGGACACCGGTCGCGCAGAGTCGGTCTCCGTATGAAGGCCTGAGAAAGCGGACGCTTCCCTCGCAGATTGCGGTTATCGTTCCGAAGGGCGCAGGCCTTCAGGACCAGGGGACGAACCATGCGGAATCTCGGAATAGCTTGTTTTGCCGCCATGACGCTGGCGGCTTGCGGCCCGGCGGATCCGCCGCCGGCGGCTTCCATCCCCGGACAGGCGACCGCGGGCGACCCTGCCGCGCCAGCCTCGGCGGCGCGCAGCGAAAGCCGGAAATTCCGCGACTGGCTGGCGGTCTGCGACAACACCAATGAGTGCGTCGCCGTTGGGCCGGCAAGCGAGGGCACAGGCTGGGTGCGCGTTGGCTCGGCGCCGGGTCCGGATGGGAAGCGAACCGTTTCGGTCGGCTTCTGGCCGTCCAGCGGCGAAGGGCTGACCGGCCCGGTCACTCTGATCCTTGATGGCCGACGCCATGTGGCGGCGCCGATCTCCGGGGACCATGATCCCCTCAGCACGGCGGAAGTCCGCGCGGCCGACGCGACCGCCGTCGCGACCGGTCTGGCGGCCGGACAAACCCTGACGCTGGCGGCGGGCGGTGAGACGCTGCCGATGTCGCTGTCGGGCGCATCGGCCGCCATGCTCTGGATCGATGAGCGTCAGGGACGGCTGGACACTCCGACAGCCCTCGTTCGCAAGGGAACCCGGCCCGCTTCGTCCGTGCCCGGCGCGGCCCCGGCCCCGCAGGTGGTCGCCGCTCCGCCGATCGCCCAGACCGGGTTCGGGGACAGCGGCCAGACCCTGCCTCCGGCACTGGAGGCTGTGGATGCGGTCATGGCATGCCGGGCCGAAAACGCAAACAACTGGATCGGCAAGGAGGTGATGTCGGCGCGCCTGGACGCCTCGACTGAGCTCTGGGCGGTGCCGTGCATGGCGGGGGCCTACAACATAGGCCACGACTGGTATCTGACCGGGCCGGGGGGGCGGAATCCACGCGCCGTCAGCCTGGCGTCAGCCAGCGGCGAAACCAGCGCCGACACCATCAACGGCGGCTATGACCCCGGCACCCGCACCCTGACCGCCTTTTCCAAGGGGCGGGGTATCGGAGATTGCGGCACAGCCTCGACCTGGACCTGGACGGGCCGAGCCTTCGTGCTCAGCGCGGAAACGGCCATGACCGAGTGCTGGGGCGTTCCGGCCGATTTCTGGCCCACCACATGGCGCACGCGATGAACGATCCCGAAATCCTGATTGTCGGCGCGGGTCCGGCAGGACTGACGGCGGCGACTTATCTGGCGCGGTTCCGACGGCGGGTTCTGGTGGCCGATGGCGGAGCGTCGCGCGCGCGCTGGATCCCGGTCAGCCATAACATGCCGGGCTTTCCCCAGGGGATCACGGGCGACGCCATCCTGCAGCGGATGACCGAACAGGCTGTTGAGTATGGCGCGGTCGTCGAGGCCGGGTGCGTCGAGAGCCTGGCGCGCGACCGCGACCGTTTCATCGCCCGGCTCAACGGCCGCGACGTGCCGGTGCGGGCGGTCCTTTTGGCGAGCGGGGTGGTTGATCACCATCCCGACCTGCCGGGCGTGGAGCGGGCCATCGAGCGGTCGCTGGTTCGCATCTGCCCGATCTGCGACGGCTATGAAGCGATAGACAAGGCGGTGGCCGTGATCGGCGACGACGACAAGGGCCTGCGCGAAGCGGCCTTCCTACGCACCTATTCAGACCGTGTCACCCTGATCCATATCGGTTCGCCCGAGGCCCTGACCGCGACAGATGAGCTGGAGCGGCTGGGGATCGATCTGATCCGGGCGCCGATCGACAACGTTCGGCTGGAGGGTGACTGCGTGAGGGCGCTGAGCTGGGGCGGGGCCTTTCACACCTTCGATCTGGTCTATTCGGCGTTGGGAACGTCGCCCAACGCGGCGCTGGCCGGCGATCTGGACGCGCGGACAGGCGAGGACGGCCGACTGTTCGTCGACGCGCGGCAGCAGACCAGCATCGACGGCCTGTACGCCGCCGGCGACGTCGTGCGAGGCCTGAACCAGATCGCCGTGGCCTCGGCCGAGGCGGCGGTCGCAGCCACCGCCATTCACAACGCCCTGCGCGAGGCGGACGGCTGGACCGTCAGTTGAGGATCAGCCGCAGGAAGGCCGCGTCGGACCAATCCGTACCGCCGCCGACCAACCGCGCGAGAATGCCATCGGCCTGGCGCACGACGACCAGATCGCGGTCAGGGATCAGGTAAAGCCGCTGGTCCCCGGCGCCGGCCGCCATGCTGACCGTCGGCAGACCCGCCAGGGCGGCGGCTGAGGAATCGATGGGCGAGCGCGGGCCCGGTGGAACCAGACCCGGACGCAGCAGCCACCAGGTCAGCCCGTAACCGGGGTTGGCAGGGGTCGGGCGCAAACAGTCGGCCAGCGCCTCCACGTCCACGATCGCCCGGCCCTCGACCCGGCATCCATCCTGCACAAAGGCCCCGAAGCGGGCCCAGTTGCGGGCGTCGAACTGGGCGCCTGACGGCATGTTCGGCTGACCCGTCTGACGCCGCCACGGCCCATGCGTCACCCGGGCTGGTCCAAGCAGCCGTTCATCCATGAAGGCCAGAACGTCATCCGATCGCCCCGCCGCCGCCAGCTTCCGGCGAACGATCTCGCCGAACACCTGAAAGGGCGTGGGTCCATAGCGGAACACGCCGGGTCCTCCGGCGAAGGGCTGGGCCACGGAAGCGGCATAGGTCGAGGGCCGTCCGATGGAGCCACCGCCGACGCCGGACGACAGACCCAACAGGGCGCGGATCGTGGCCCCGCGTTTGACCGGGTCATCGCGCCATTCGGTCAGGGTGTCCGCGCAAGCCTCGTCCAGGATCAAAAGGCCGTCCTGCACCATGGCGGCGGCCAGCACGCCGCTGAAGCTCTTCGTTCCGCTGGCCAATTCATGCGTGTCGCCGGCGCTCGAGCGGGGATAGTCCTCGAACACGACCCGGCCGCCCTGCATCACGAGGAAGGACACGCCACGCCGCTGGGCGGAATAGGCGGCGGCGGCAGCATAGTCCCGGGATTGCGCTCGCCCGGCGGTCGCCACGGACAGGGCCGCAGCTCCGCCCAGTAGGCCGCGTCTGTCGATCTGCATGGCCCGCTCCTGCCGAGGTTCGAGACTGGAACGGTAGGGTGTCGACACGTCCGTCGCCAGACACGGCTCGACCCGAACCCCGGGAGCAGGAAACTCCGGAGTTCGGGCCACGACCCCCAGGAGGGGCCGACGGTCGCGGGCGGGGGAAGGGTGGTCTCCTGCGGCGGACCGGATTCAGGAAGCTGTCAGCGGCTCGAGGGCGTCACGATACGCGACGGCGTGCGCAGACGCTGACGGGTCCGGCTGCGCCGCCAGTCCTTGAGGACCTCGGACCAACCCCATGCGGTTTCCTTATGGATGTGATGTGCTTCTTCCATCCTGGCCTCCCTGGGCTCGGCTTCGGTGATTTTTCAGGCGGACCAGCCGAGGGGCGACCGTCCACTCCAGGGCGTGACGACCAGTCCGCGCGAACGGGCGGCGGACCGACGCTTGAGGCGAGCCGCCATGCCGATCACGGCGGTGAACCAACCCGATGAATCTTCCTTGTGGGCGGCGTGGACGTTTTCCATCGCGACCTCCTGTGTTGTTGTTGCGATGAGCGATATCTAGGCTTGACGGGACGGTCCCACAAACCAGATGATCGGACCAAACCACAAGGACACCTTATGGCCGACCCTCTCGCTGGCATCCCGCTCGCCTCCATCCGGGTGTTCGAGGCCGCCGCCCGTCTGAAGAGTTTCACCCGCGCAGCCGAGGAACTGGGCATGACCCAGGCTGCGGTCAGCTGGCAGATCAAGGCGCTGGAGGGCCGGCTGGGCCAGAGCCTGTTCCGCCGCCTGCCCCGCGAGGTCCAGCCGACCGAGGGCGGCGAACGGCTGTCACGCGCCGCGACCGAGGCCATGACCCTGCTGCGCCGGGCCGTCAGCGACCTGACCGAGGCGGACGAGCACATCCTGTCGATCACCACCCTGGCATCGCTGGCGGCCCAGTGGCTGGCCCCGCGGCTGGGAACCTTTCAGGTCGCCAACCCCGGCCTAGCGGTGCGGCTGGACACCAACCCAACCCTGCTCGACATCTCTCGCGAGGGGTTCGACATCGGCATCCGCTCCGGCTCCGGCGAATGGCCCGGGATGGAGAGCCAGCTGCTGATGCCCAGCGTCTTCACTCCCGTGTGCAGCCCGGCCATGGCCGGGCGGCTGAACCTGACCCAGCCCAGCGACCTGCTGGATGCGCCGCGCATCGGCATGGAGAAGGAATGGGCTGCGTGGTTCGCCGCGGCAGGCGTGAGCGGCGGGACCCAGCCCATGAGCCGGCTGACCGCGGACTATCAGGTGCTGGAGGTCGCCGCTGCGCTCGGCGACCAGGGCGTGGCCCTCGCCTCGCCCATCCTGTTCGCACGGGAGCTTCGCAACGGTCTGCTGGTGCGGCCCTTCGCCCAGACGGTGTCGTTCTACACCGGCTACTATCTGGTCTGGCCCGAAGGCCGTCGCCGATCGTCCAAGATCGCCCGTTTCCGCGACTGGCTGGCCGCCCAGGCCGACGCCGACCCCACGATCGTGGAGGCGCGGTCGATCAGGTCCGCATAAGCCCTTCCAGCACCGCCAACGGCACCGACCCGTTCAGCAGCACGCGGTCGTGGAAGGCCTTCAGGTCGAAGCCCGGGCGGGCCTCGGCCTCAGCCCGCAGGCGCGCGATGACGGTCTGGCCGAGCTTGTAGGAACAGGCCTGGCCGATCGAGACGCAGTAGCGGTCGATCTCCTTCTCGGCCGACTCCGGCGGCTCGCCGCATTCCTCGATCATGTAGCGGATGGCCTGATCGCGGCTCCAGCGCTTGTGGTGCAGGCCGGTGTCGACCACCAGCCGGACCGCGCGGAACAGATAGGATTGCAGGTAGCCGACCCGGCCCAGCGGGTTACCGGCATAGACATCCAGATCGTCGGCGGCGACGCGCTCGGCGTACAGGGCCCAGCCCTCGTTGAAGGCGGAATTGCCGGCCACGCGGCGATAGATTGGCAGGCTGCCCGCCTCGCGCGCGACGGTGATCTGGAAATGGTGGCCCGGCGAGGCCTCGTGATAGGTCAGGGTCGGCAGACCCCATTTGGGCCAGTTCGCCGTGTTCGACAGGTTGATGTAGTAGGCGCCCGGCCGAGTCCCATCCAGCGACGCCGCCTGATAGTAGCCGCCCGGCGCGCCCAGTTCGATCGATGGCGGCACCCGGCGGATTTCGACCCGGGCCCCCGGCAGGGTGTTGAACACCTGCGGCAGCATGGGCTCCAGCTCGGCCATCTGCCGGTTCAGCGAACCGATCAGCTCGACCTTGGCTTCGTCGGTATTGGGCCAGAGGTGTTGCGGGTCCTCGCTGAGCGTCTTGATCCGCGCGCCCACCGAACCCTCGGCCATGCCCATGCCCTTGAGGATCATATCGATCTCGGCCTGGATGGAGGCGACCTGCAGCAGTCCGATGTCGTGGATGTCCTGGGCGCTGTAGTCGGTGGTGGTGAAGGCGCGAAGGGCCAGCGCATAGACCTTGTCGCCCTGGGGCAGCTTCCAGGCTCCTGCGTCTTCGGTCGCATTGGGGCGCTGGGCCTCGAAGACGGCGATCTGGCGGCCTAGCGCCGGCTTGATCTCGCCTTCGACGATGGCGGCGGCGCGGACGCCCCAATCGCCGGCGACCCCCTTCTCGCCCGTCTTGCGGACGAGCGCCTGGACCATGGCCATGTCCGCGGCGGCCGTGTCGCGCAGGGTGCGCAACTGGGTCAGGGTCTTGTCCATCAGGAAGGACGGCAGCATCACCCTGAGGGTAGCATCGGCCGTAATCCTCTCGCTTTCCTGATCCAGCACGACCGCGAAAGCCGAGAGGCGCGACAGGAAAGTCTCGGCATCAGCTGGCGTCTCGACCCGATGCTGGTTGGCCATGAAGTCCGGCACGGAGAAATAGGCCCCTGACCGCTGGGTCACGACATAGGGGCCGCCCCCGCCATAGGGGATGTCCGCCGCGCGGGCCGCGCCCTCGGCGGTGAAGCGATAGACGGCCAGCGACACCTTGGCCTGGTCCGACAGGCCCTCCTCCGACACCGTCTGGATCTCGGCCCAACGGGCGCGGGCGCGAACGCGGTCGGCCTCGGCGTCGGCCAATCCGACCTGCCGGAGCTTGCCCGACAGGGCGGCGCGATCGCCGCGATCCAGACCGAGGTTGGACGCATACTCCGGCGACAGGTCGACGTTCTCCTCGAACCAGCGCGTCAGCATGGCGTCGAGCCGGGCGTCGGCCGGCGACATCGCAGGGGTCTGGGCGATGGCGGGCATCGCCGCCATCAGGCCGAGGCCGGCGGAGGACAGCATCAGGCGGCGGCGGTCGATCATGGATAGTCCTCAGGCTGCGGTATTCCGGCCCCGCAGGACGAGGCCGGAATGTCAGTGTTTCGTATCAGCCGCGCTGGGCCGCGATCCAGTCGGTCATGATCTTGTCCAGCACGGTCAGCGGCACGCCGCCCGCATTCATGCCCGCGTCATGGAAGGCGCGGATGTCGAAACGGTTGCCCAGGGCGGCCTGGGCCTTGGCCCGCAACTCGACCCATTTGTTGTGGCCAACCTTGTAGCTGGAGGCCTGACCCGGCCACACGCAGTAGCGCTCGACCTCGGTGGTCACCGCGGTTTCGGAATCGCCCAAGGTCTCGACCATGTAGCGGATCGTCTGTTCGCGGCTCCAGCGCTTGTGGTGCAGGCCGGAATCGGCGACCAGCCGGACGGCACGGAACATCAGCGACTGCAGATAGCCGATCTTGCCGATCGGATTGTCGGCATAGACCCCCATCTCATCAGCCAGTTGCTCCGAATACAGCGCCCAGCCCTCGGAATAGGCCGAGAAGCCCAGCACCTTCATCAGCAGCGGGCGGTCGGCCTGCTCCTGCTGCAGGGCGATCTGGTGGTGATGGCCCGGCGAGGCCTCGTGATAGGTCAGGGTCGGCAGCTGCATCCGCGGCCACTCCGACGTGTCGCGCAGGTTGATGTAGTAGGCGCCGGGCCGCGATCCATCGAGCGCCGGCGAGTTGTAGTAGCCGCCGGGGGCGCCCGCCTCGATGAAGGTCGGCACGCGGCGGATCTCGACCGGGG
This sequence comes from Pseudomonadota bacterium, assembly GCA_030856285.1. Taxonomy (GTDB): domain Bacteria; phylum Pseudomonadota; class Alphaproteobacteria; order Caulobacterales; family Caulobacteraceae; genus Brevundimonas. The sequence goes on along the minus strand of JALYPS010000474.1, from coordinate 4,353 downwards.
CGGCCGGGATACGGCCGAAATACTGCGGCAGCCGCGTCGCCATATCGGCCATCTGGGCGTTGAGGTCAGCCAGCAGCTGCTCCTTGCCGGCGTCGGTGTTGGGATAGAGCTGGGCCGGGTCCTTGCCGAGGGCGGCGATGCGCTCGCCGACTGTTCCCTGTGTCAGGCCCTGGGCCTTGAGCAGCACATCGGCGCGGGCCGAAAGCTCGGCCACTTGCGCCAGGCCGAGGTCGTGGATCTCCTGACCCGACAGGGTCGAGGTGGTGTAGCTGCGGATGCCCCAGTCGTAGTAGGCCTCGCCATCCGGCAGGCGCCAGACGCCCGCGTCATGGGTCGCGTCAGCGCGGCGGGCGCGCATGGCGTCGGCCTGGCGGCGCAGGGCCGGATAGACCTCACCCTCGACGATCCGCTGGGCGCGCGCGCCCCAATCGCCGGTCAGATTCTTCTCACCGGTCCGCCGCACGACGGACGTGGTCAGGACCGACTGGCCTGCGGGGGTGTCATACAGGTTGGCGAGCTGGAGCAGGGTCTTGTCGATGACGAAGTCCGGCGGCACGGCCCCGGCCGCGAAATCGGCCTGCATCCGCGCGGTCTCCTGATCCAGCGCCGTGGAGAAGGCCGAGACACGCGACAGATAGGCTTCGGCGTCCTCGGCGGTCTCGATCGCATGCTGGGTGTCGAGGAAGTCAGGCAGGCCCTGATACGAACCGGTCAGCTGGGAGATGGTGTAGGGCGCGGGGGCGCCGCCACCGCCATATGGGAAGCGTTCGCCCATGATCTGGGTCTCGCCGAAGAAGCGCAGAGCATCGTAATAGACGCCTTCGGTCGGGGGCAGCGACGCCCGGTCGATGGCGCTCATCTGATTCATCTGGCCGTGGAACACGACCCGGTCCGCGTCGATCTTGGCCTGTGATCGGTCATCGAGGCGCGACTTCATCGCCGCCATCGGCCCCTTGTCCATGCCGAGCGAGGTCAGGGTCTCGGGCGATTCCATCAGGAACTTCTGGACGATCGCATTCATCAAGGCGGTCAGGGCCGCCGAGGCGGTGGCCCCCGCTGCGGGGGTCTGCGCCAGTGCCTGGCCGCAGGCCGCGAGGCCCGCTCCGGCGGCGGCGGTGAACATCAGGCGGCGACGATCGATCATGGCGGCGAGCTCCTTGGCGCGAGGGCGCTACAGGATGGCGCCCGTTCCGGAATGGCAAGTTACGGTTCTGTCAGCCCGTCAGCCGGCGTGGAGCTCCTGCTTCACGCGTTCGGCCAAGGTCTTGATGTCCAGCGGCTTGGGCAGGAAGGAGACCCCGACCTCGTCCTGCAGCAGGTCCGAGAAGTCGCTTTCGGCATAGCCGGAGATGAACAGGACGGGAGCGTCGCCGAGGAATTGGCGGGCCTTCTTCAGCAGGGCCGGGCCGTCGAGACCGGGCATGATGACGTCGGAGATCATCATGTCGATGGTGCCGGCATGTTCTTCGGCCAGCAGCAGGGCCTCCTCGCCGTCGGCGGCCTCGATCACCTCATAGCCGCGCTGCCGCAACAGGCGGGCGGCGATGCCGCGCACGGCGGCCTCGTCCTCGACGAACAGGATACGGCCCGCGCCCGACAGGTCGCGCGGCGCCTTGGCGACCTTCTCGACGACCGGCGTTTCGGCCAGCTCGGCCTCGGCCGCCTCGGGCAGGAAGATGCGGAAGATGGCGCCGCCGTCGGCCGCGTTCGACACGTTGATATGGCCGCCGGCCTGTTCGACGATGCCGTAGACGGTGGCCAGACCCATGCCGGTGCCCTCGTTCACCGCCTTGGTCGTGAAGAAGGGCTCGAAGATCTTGTCGAGCAGTTCAGGCGGGACGCCGGGGCCGGAATCCCTGACCTCGATCAGGGCGACGGCGGCCGTAGGGGCCGCGCTCCAACCCAGAAGCCGGGCCTCGTCGGTGGTCAGGCGGGCGGTGCGGATGGTGACCACGCCGGCCCCAGGCTCGACCACGCCGCGCATGGCGTCGCGCGCGTTGACGGCCAGATTCATCACCGCTGTCTCAAGCTGACTCTTGTCGGCCAGCACCACCGGAAGGTCGCGGCCGTAGTCGGTCTCGAGCCGCACATCCTCGCGCAACAGGCGGCGCAACAGCACCGCGAACTCGCCGACCAGCTCGCCGAGATCAAGCCGCTCGCGCCGCACCGTCGACTTGCGCGAGAAGGCCAGCAGCTTGCGTACCAGATCGGCGGCGCGGATGGCCGTCTGGCGGATTTCGTTGAGCCCTTCATACGAGGGGTCGCCGACCGGATGCCGCTCGAGCAGGCCGGACAGCTGCAGCTGGATCGCGGTCAGCAGATTGTTGAAGTCGTGCGCCACACCGCCGGCGAGCTGGCCCACGGCCTGCATCTTCTGGGCCTGCGACAACTGCAGTTCCATCGACTTCTGGGCCGAGACGTCGAACAGCCAGATGCGGCGGCGGTCGCCCTCGGGGGCGACATAGAGGTGCAGCATCCGGTCGGGGAAGGCGCGAGCGACCAGTTCAATCGGACCGGAAGAGCCGCTGTCCAGCTTCAATCGCGCCTCGGCCACGCCCGCCGGATCAAACAGATGGCCGAAGGCGGCGTCGCGGGCGGCGGCGGGCCCGGTCAACACAGACAGGGCGGCGTTGGGCTCTTCCACCTTGCCGGAGAACAGATCGTCGGCGGCGATCACCGCAGAACCGAACGGCGCGCCTGCGGCCATGGCGCGGCTCTCGACCGCGTTGGAGGTCGCGGCATGGCGCGGCGAGACGGCGCCGCCGACCGGCAGCACCGCCTCGGGGGCGGCTCGGACCAGGAAGCGCCCCTCCCCGGCCTGACCGATCAGGACTTCCTGTTCGCGCTCGCCGATGACGACGATGGCGCGGCCTTGCTCACCGGCCCGGGCCTGGGCGAATGCCATGTAGAGGGCCGATGCGGACTTGCCCTTCGGCAGGGCGACAGTGGCGCCGTTGGCTTCGGCCCAGGCGGCGTTGAAGGCCAGAACCTGACCGGTCGACCAGACCAGCGCGGCGGGCTCGGCCATGGCGTCCAGCAGATCGATCGTGGCGTCGCCGAGGGGCTTGCGCGTCTCGCTGCGGGCGAAGGTGAACAGGCCGATCAGGGCCACCGCGCCGACAGTGAAGATCAGCACCAGCCCCGGCGCGCTGGTCGGATCGGCGCGGAAGGCCGGATAGGCCAAGGCCCCGACCGCGACCACGAAGCCGACCGCCATCACGATCAGCAGCGGATCGAAAGGTCGGCCCCTGGTGGAGGTCACGGCGTTTGCAGTCATGGCGCCTCAGCCCGAATCAGAACGGGAAGCATCCGCCATAGTGTTCCGTATGCGCCCGGCGCGCGAATCCGGTTGTCAGGCCGCCTTGCGCTGCTCGGCCTTCAGGTGGCGGGCCGCGTTGATGCGGGCCTCGGCGATGGCGTCGGCGATCTGGTGAGTGGGTCGTTTCTCGGCTTCCGAACGCTCCAGCACCTCTTCCAGCGTGTCCATCAGGCGCGACAGCTTGGTCTCGACCCAGGCCGGATCGTAGGCGCCGCAGGTCTGGCGGGCGCGCAGTTCCGAAGCCACGTTGATGATGCCGCCGCCGTTGACGACATAGTCGGGGGCGTAGAGCACGTCGCGCTCGAACAGGATCTGGCCGATGTCGGGGGTGGCCAGCTGGTTGTTGGCGGCGCCGACCACGGCCTTGACCGTCAGCCGGTCCAGCGTCTGCGGGTTCAGCGTCGCACCGAGGGCGCAGGGCGCATAGATGTCGGCCTTGACGTCATAGATGGCGTCGGGGGCCACGACCTCGGCGTTGGTGCGGGCGGCGACCTCGGCCAGCAGGGCGGTGTTGACGTCGGTCATGATCAGTTTGGCGCCGGCCGCGTACAGCTTGTCGGCCAGATAGCCGCCGACATGGCCGATGCCCTGCAGCGAGACGGTCAGGCCGGTCAGGTCGTCCTGTTTCCACAGGCGGCGGGCGACGGCGAGGGTCGAGCGATATACGCCCTCGGCGGTGACGGGGCTGGGGTCGCCCGAGGCCTCGGGACCGTCGTTCAGGCCCAGCACATAGGGGGTGACCTTGCGGGCTTCGGCGATGTCGGCGACCGAAACGCCGACGTCTTCCGCCGCATAGTAGATGCCGCCCAGGGTATCCACGGCGCATCCAAAGGCGCGGAACAGTTCGGGGGATTTCTGGGTGCGGGAGTCGCCGATGATAACCGACTTGCCGCCGCCCATCTCGAGGTCCGCGACCGCATTCTTGTAGCTCATGCCGCGCGACAGGCGCAGGACGTCTTCAAGAGCTTCGGCGCTGGAGGCGTAGTTCCACATCCGGGTGCCGCCGACGGCCGGGCCGCGCGCGGTTGAGTGAA
>JALYPS010000465.1 GCA_030856285.1 Pseudomonadota bacterium | reverse complement strand
CGGCGAACCCCTTCATGCTCAGGCGGCGGGCGATACGGGCGGGGCGACCGCCGGGACCGATCCCGCCGCCAACTGCGGACGGTCCAGCCCTGCATCGCGCTTCAGGCGCGCCGCGACCGGGGCGCTCATGCGCAGATAGCCGGCCATCGACATGTGGATGCCGTCGCCGGCGCGCATCAGCACCCGGCGTCCGCCGGCGGTGGGCAGATAGGCTTCATAGCCGCCCTCGGCGTTCGAGGTCAGGCCCACGGTCTCGATATAGGGCACGCCCAGCGCCCGCATCCGGGCCTCGACCACGCCGTTGATCAGCATCATCCGGCCGTCGAAGCTGTCGCGCTTCATGCGCGGCAGGCCGACCCAGTAGACCGCCACGTTGCGGCTGCGCAGCAGGGCGACCAGTTCGTCGATCCGTCGGCCATAGGCGGCCTTCCAGCCGTCGGTGCCGAACATGTGCACCACGCCGCCGGTGTCGATTCCCTGGGCGTCATTGGTGCCGAACAGCATCACCGCCACGTCCACCGGCTGCTCATCGAGCTGGGCCTGCGTCCTGGCCTGAACGTTCACATAGTCGTAGCGACTCAGCCCGGTCGAAACCTGAGAGAATTTGGTCACCGAGACGTTCGGCTGGTCCTGCAGGTCACGGTACAGGCCAGCGTACAGGCCGTCGGCCATGGAGTCCCCGAACACGCCGATCCGCAACGGACCTTGGGCCAGTCGCGCGTTCAGCGGCGTCACAGACACTATGGCGGGGACCGGGGCGGCCACGGGAGCGGCGGCGACCGGCGCGGGCGCGGGCGGCGCGGAGGCCGCGGCCTTGTCGCCCAGCATGACGGTCGGATTGCGCAGCCACGCCCGTCCGTCCGGCGTCAACGCCAGTCCGGCCAAAACGCCGACCACGAAGATCGCCGTCAAAGCGTTGATGCCAGCGCGCAAAACGTCCCCCGACTGAACCACGTCCAGTCGTACCTTTTACCCTATCGCTGCGATCTGGCCACCTCGCGCCCGTCTCGCGGGAAGAAAAAGGTTAATCGCGAGGGTCTTAGCCGAACTTTCCCTCGGCCCATCTCGCGGCGAAATAGCCGCCGAGAGCTGAGACGGTAGTCAGGCAGGTGCCCCAGCAAAGGTCGATCAAGGTCAGCTTCAGCGACCAGACGTTCAGGGTCGCCTGATTGGTCAGGTCATAGGTGGCGTAGGCCACGAACCCCAGCACCGCCCCGTTGATCGCCGCCCGCTGCCAGCCGCCATCGCGCAGGGCCGGCATGATGGCGAGAAAGACCGTCCCGAAAATCGAGATCAGATAGAAGGCGACGGCCGCCTTCATGTCGGGCTTGTCGGCCAGAATCGGGCCCAACACCGGCTTGTACAGCCGGTCCGCCATGGTGGTCAGCCACACGGCGTCTATGGCCGCGAAGGTCAGGCCCGCGCCCAGATAGGCGACGATATATTTGATCATGTGAGACCCTTACGCCGGCTTCAGCAGATAGTGATTGACCGCCCAGGTGTTGCCGCCGTCGTTGCCGAACAGGCCGGCCGTGGCCAGGTAGAACCGCCGCCAGCGACGCCGCCACAGGGCCGCGTCGGCGCCGTAGGTCTCGCGCATCAGCTCCATCACCCGGTCGCCGTTGGCGTCCATATTGGCCAGCCAGTGATCGGCGGTGCGCTGATAGTTGATCCCGTTCCAGGTCCACTCCCGCTCGACCTTGAACAGGTCGGGGAACTGCCGCATCAGCCCGCGGCTGGGCATGACCCCGCCGGTGAAGAAATGCTGGGCGATGAAGTCGCCGCTGTCGGTGTGGTCGAACCGGTAGGGGGCATCGCGGTGGGTGAAGATGTGGATGAACATCCGCCCGTCCGGCTTCAGCCAGCCATTGGCCCGCGTCAGCAGGGCCCGCCAGTTGGCCATATGCTCGAACATTTCGACCGAGACGATGCGGTCGAACCCGCCGCCTTCCGCCGGATTGAAATCATTCATGTCGCAGGTGATGACCGTCAGATTGGTCAGGCCGCGCGCCTGCGCCTGGGCCTCGATATGGCCGCGCTGGCCATGGCTGTTCGACACGGCGGTGATGGTCGAGTTCGGATAGCACTCGGCCATCCACAGACTCAACGAGCCCCAGCCGCAGCCCAGTTCCAGCACCCGCTGACCGTCCATCAGGGCGGCATGGGCGCAGGTCTCCGCCAGCGCGGCCTCCTCGGCCTGATCCAGGGTCGTTTCAGCGTCCGGATAGAGGCAGCAGGAATATTTCAGCCGCTTGCCGAGGCATATCTCGAAGAACTCGGGCGGCAGCTCATAGTGCTGCTCATTCGCCGCCGCCGTATGTTCAGCGATCGCACGCTGGGCCATGTCGCGGGCGAAGACCGCCTCGTCATGCGGCGCCTCGCGGTCCAGCCGCTTGCGCGCCTCGCTGACCAGACTGTCGATCGCCGGGCGGGCGATAAAATCCGGGAATGGCGCATCCTGCAACTGGCGTATGGCGACGTTGGCGAGTGACATGAGCGCTCCTGACAGGCTGACTATCCGACAGCTACGCCGCAGCGTAGCATCCGGATGAGCGGCATCCGCCTTACCGTTTGGGCCGTAGCTCGTCTGAACCACAGTTGGAGTCGGCATGCCCCCTCATCTCGTCGCGGAGACGCCCGCCTCGTCAGCCGGCCTTCGCATCGCCGTGGTCGGCTCAGGCATATCGGGCCTGTCCTGCGCATGGCTGCTGTCGCAGGAGCACGACGTCACCCTGTTCGAGGCCGACGACCGACTGGGCGGCCACTCCAGCACCGTGGATGCGCCGGCGCCGCATGAGCCGGTCGCCGTCGACACCGGCTTCATCGTCTACAATGAGACCAACTATCCCAATCTGACCGCCCTGTTCGCGCATCTGAACGTGCCGACCAAGCCGGCCATGATGTCCTTCGCCGTCTCCATCGACGACGGCGCCTTTGAATACTGCAGCCAGGGTCTAGGCGCGCTGTTCGCCCAGAAGCGCAACTACGCCAGCCCCAAATTCTGGCGCATGATCGGCGACCTTCTGCGGTTCCAGAAACAAGCCCCGCGCGATCTGGCGGAGCTGGAACGGACGGGCGAGACGCTCGAAACCTATCTGGTGCGGGGCGGCTACGGCGCCCTGTTCCGCGAGGCACATCTGCTGCCCCAGGCCGCCGCCATCTGGTCGTGCACCATGGGACAGATGGCTGAGTATCCCGCGGCCTCCTTCGTCCGGTTCTACATGAACCACAACCTGCTCAAGGTGGATCTGCGTCCGACCTGGCGCACAGTGGATGGCGGCAGCCGATCCTATGTGACGCGGCTGGCCGACGCTTTCCGGGGTCGGGTCGTCACCGACGCGGGGATAACCGGGGTGCTGCGTGGTCTCGACGGCGCGGCGCTGCGGTTTGAGGACGGGCGGCTGGAGCGGTTCGACGCCGTAGTGCTGGCGACCCATTCCGATCAGGCCCTGAAGCTGCTGGAAGCGCCGTCCGCCGAGGACCGCCGCCTGCTGGGCGCCATCGGCTACCGGCCCAACCACGTCATCCTGCACCGAGACACATCGCTGATGCCGAAGCGGCGCAAGGCCTGGGCGGCCTGGACCCATCTGGGCTATTCCGACCGCGCCGGCGAAGGCGGGGTGACCTACTGGATGAACGAGCTCCAGTCCCTGCCCGGTCCGCCCCTGTTCGTCAGCCTGAACCCGGCCAAGGCGCCCGATCCGGCGCTGGTGATCGGGGAATGGGACTATGAGCACCCGGTGTTCGACGCCGCCGCCGTGGCCGCACAGTCGGAGCTGTGGAGCCTTCAGGGCCGCCGCAATGTCTGGTTCGCCGGGGCCTGGTTCGGCTCGGGCTTCCATGAGGACGGCCTGCAGGCCGGACTGGCCGTCGCCGAACAGCTGGGCGGCGTGCGTCGGCCGTGGCGCGTGGCGGACGAGAGCGGCCGGATCCATGTGCACGCCCCATCCGTCGAGCCGGACCGGCTGACCGAGGCGGCGTGACCGCGCGCCCGGCCATCGCCTCTTCTTCGGCGCTCTACGTCGGCGAGGTCGTCCATCAACGATCGCGCACCTTCGACCACCGCCTGCGCTATCGCCTCTGGATGGTGCTGGCCGATCTCGACGAGTTGGACGGGCTTCAGGCTCGCCTGCGCCTGCTCGGCCGGGGCCGCTTCGGCCTGATCAGCTTGAGGGCCGCCGACCACGGCGACCGCTCCGACCGCTCCTTGCGCGCCCAGATCGAGGGCCATCTGGCCGGCGCCGGCATCGACATCGTCGGCGGGCCGATCCGACTGCTGACCATGCCGCGTATCCTCGGCTACGGCTTCAATCCCATCAGCGTCTTCTTCTGCCACACGCCCGACGGCGCGCTTGCGGCCCTGCTCTATGAGGTCACCAACACTTTCCATGAGCGCCACAGCTACCTCGTCGCCGTCCCTGCGGAACAAGCGGGCCCGGTGCGGCAGACGGTGGAGAAGCAGCTGTTCGTCTCGCCTTTCATGGACCGCGACCTGACGTACGACTTCACCGTCCGCCCGCCCGGAGAGGCCGTGTCTGTCGTCGTCGCTGTCCGTCGGGGCGACACGCCCCTCCTGACGGCCAGTTTCGCCGGGAGCCGCCGCCCCCTTACGGATGGCGAATTGCTCCGCGCCTTCGTCACCCATCCGCTCCTGACGTGGAAGGTCACCTGGGGCATCCACTGGGAGGCCGTGAAGATGATGTTCAAGGGCGCCCGCTACCGCCACCGCGGCGTCCCGCCCCAACTACCGGTCACCGAGGGCTCCGTCCGATTCTGACATAGGCGTACGCTACGGTCGGGGCATGACGGGTCCGGACGCAGCGAACGCTTCGGACGCTTTGGACGGTGTTTTTTACCGCTCGCCTTGCCCGTGTCGCATCGCCACGGTACGGACGGACGAGCGCCGCCAATATTCATCAGGTGGTGAAAATATGAGGAAGCGATGCGGAAGATCTTCCCCGACGCGGCGTCCGCTCTCGAGGGCCTGACCTTCGACGGCATGACCGTCATGTCCGGCGGCTTCGGCCTGTGCGGCATCCCCGAACACCTGATCGCCGCCCTGCGCGACAGCGGGGTCAAGGACCTGACCGTCATCTCCAACAACGCGGGCGTCGACGGCTTCGGCCTCGGTCAGCTGCTGGGCACCCGCCAGATCGCCAAGATGATCTCGTCCTACGTCGGCGAGAACAAGGAGTTCGAGCGCCAGTATCTGGCCGGAGAGCTCCAGCTCGAGTTCAACCCGCAGGGCACCCTCGCCGAACGCATTCGCGCCGGCGGCGCCGGCATCCCGGCCTTCTTCACCGCCACCGGCGTCGGCACGCTCGTCGCCGAGGGTAAGGAAGTCCGCAACTTCGGCGGCCGCGACTACGTCATGGAAACCGGCCTCGTCGCCGATCTGTCGATCGTCAAGGCGTGGAAGGCCGACGGCCGCGGCAATCTCCAGTTCCGCAAGACGGCCCGCAACTTCAATCCGATGATGGCCACGGCCGGCAAGGCCTGCGTCGTCGAGGTCGAACACATCGTCCCGACCGGGTCCCTGGACCCTGACCAGATCCACACGCCGGGCATCTATGTCGACCGCATCATCCTGACCCAGCCCGAGAAGCGCATCGAACAGCGCACTGTCCGCCAGAGGGAGACCGCCTGATGGCCCGCACCCGCGAACAACTGGCCGCCCGCGCCGCCCACGAGCTGCAGGACGGATTCTACGTCAACCTGGGCATCGGCATTCCGACCCTCGTCGCCAACTACATTCCGCCCGGCATGGAGGTCACCCTCCAGTCCGAGAACGGCATGCTCGGCATGGGCCCCTTCCCCTATGAGGACGAGGTCGACGCCGACCTTATCAATGCAGGCAAACAGACCATCACCGAGATCGCCGAGAGCAGCTATTTCAGCTCGGCCGACAGCTTCGCCATGATCCGCGGCGGCCACATCAACCTGTCGATCCTCGGGGCGATGGAAGTGGCCGAGAACGGCGACATCGCCAACTGGATGATTCCCGGCAAGCTCGTGAAGGGCATGGGCGGAGCCATGGACCTGGTCGCCGGCGTCAAGCGCGTGGTCGTGGTCATGGATCACGCCAACAAGCACGGCCAGTCCAAGGTGCTGAAATCCTGCACCCTTCCCCTGACCGGGACCGGCGTGGTCAGCCGCGTCATCACCGACCTGTGCGTCTTCGACGTCAAGCC
>JALYPS010000430.1 GCA_030856285.1 Pseudomonadota bacterium | reverse complement strand
CCTGGACTATCGCGCCCGCTTCCCGGACGGCCGGATCGGCTCGGACCCGGCCCAGGCCAGCCCCGAGAAGGGCCGGACCATCATCGACGCCTCGGTCGCGGCCCTGTTGAAGGATGTCGCCGACTTCACGAACGAGGTCTTGCCCGAGGCCTGAAACCAGCCGCAGCGCGAAATCGAACTTCATGGGCCGCGTCCATCAAGTCTCAGATTTCGCGCCGCTTTGATTCTGGCCCATTTTTTGGATTCAGGTCGTTTCGACCTGAAGCAAAAATGGTCTAGGGCATGGGCCATGACCCAGTTCGACAAAGCCATCAAGACCGGCCGCCGCCTGACCCGCGACGGCGCGCGGGCGGCCAATACGGCCCTGTCCGGCGGAGAGATGATGCAGGCTGCGGGCGACGTCATCAACGCCCGGCTCGAGATCATGGCCGTGGGCATGGTCGATCCGCGCAAGGCCGACCTGAAGGAAATCTCGCTGATGAGCTCGGAGAAGGTGGAGGCGCTGTCGGCCTCCGCCTCGGCCGTGGCGAAGACATTCGGCGACATCGGCGGCCGTCTGGGCTCCGGCGTCATGACCGAGGCGGGTCTGGCGTCAAAGGCCGCCACATCGATCGCGACCGCCGCGACCCCGGCGGCGGCGATGCAGGCCCAGTACAGCTACGCCGTCGGCTGGTGGAGCCGGGCGGCGGCGCAGATGCTGACCCTGAACAGCACTATGCTGAAGGGTCAGGCCGACGCGATGCGCCCGATCCACAAGACTGCAGTCGCCAATGCGAAGCGGCTGAAGAAATCTACCTGAACGGCGGCTCATCGAAGGCGCGGAGCTTTCGGGAGTGCAGGCGTGAGCCCTCGGCGCGCAGCAGGTCGATGGCGTGGATGCCGATCTGCAAATGCTCCGAGATCGAGCCCTCATAGAAGCGGTTGGCCTGACCCGGTAGTTTGATCTCGCCGTGGAGCGGCTTGTCCGAGACGCATAGCAGGGTGCCGTAGGGAACGCGGAAGCGGTAGCCCTGGGCGGCGATGGTGGCGGATTCCATGTCGATGGCCACGGCCCGGCTCTGGTTGAACCTCAGGGCCGATTTGGAATAGCGCAGCTCCCAATTGCGATCGTCGGTGGTCACCACCGTGCCGGTGCGCAGCCGCTTCTTGACCTCCTCGCCCGGGGCCCCGGAGACGATCTTGGCGGCGTCATAGAGGGCCCGCTGGACCTCGGCGATAGACGGGATCGGAATGTCCGGCGGCAGGACCGCGTCCAGCACATGGTCGTCGCGCAGATAGGCGTGGGCCAGCACATAGTCGCCGATGCTCTGGCTGGGCCGCAGGCCGCCGCAGTGACCAATCATCATCCAGGCGTGGGGCCGGGTGACGGCGAGGTGGTCGCAGATGGTCTTGGCGTTCGACGGCCCGACCCCGATGTTGACCAGGGTGATGCCCGCCCAGCCCGGCGCCGTCAGGTGATAGGCCGGCATCTGGTGCTTCTTCCACGCCGCGTCCATGACCGCCGTCTCGGGATTGGGCGTGTCGCGGGTGATCTCGATACCGCCGGCGCAGACCAGTTTCTCGTAGGCGCTGTTCGGGTCCTGCAGCTGGGCGCAGGCCCAGCGCACGAACTCGTCCACGTAGCGATTGTAGTTGGTGAAGAGGATGTAGCTCTGGACGTCCTCGACCGGCGTGCCGGTGTAGTGGCGCAGGCGCGCCAGCGAGAAGTCGGTGCGCAGGCCGTCGAACTGGGCCAGCGGGAAGGCCTTGGTCAGGTCGAACATGCCGTCGGAGATTTCGTCGCCGATATGCGCCAGATCGGTGGTCGGGAAATAGCGGGCGACGGCCGCCGTCTGGCTGCGGTCGAGCGCGACGTCCGAGCCGTCCATCACATAGGGGAAGGGTATCTCCTGCTCCGACGGGCCGACGTCGAAAGTGGCGCCGTAGTCGGCTTCCAGCAGGCTCAGCTGTTCCGTCAGATAGGGGCGGAACAGGTCAGGGCGAGTGATGGTCGTCGAATAGACGCCGGGCCGCGAGAGGCGGGCGTAGGCGCGGGTGGCGAGGTTCTGGGGCCGTTCGCCGAACCAGCTGACCCGAAGCTCCGGATAGGAGAAGAGGCCCTTGGCCCGCGCTTCCGGATTGGCGCGTTCGCCGGTCCGGAGAAATGTCCCCACCGCGGTGCGGAGGTTGGAGACGGATTGGCTGTAGAGGGTTTCGAGGCGGTCCAATGCCGCCTGTGCTGTCATCGTTTCTGTCATGGCCCCGTCTAGCGGAAGATCGTGACCTTGGCGAGACGGCGACGCTTAACGGCCCAACGCCTCCGCCCGCTCGATCGCCGCCAGGGTTCGTGGATCGTCCGAATATTTGCGTTTCAGCGCGGCCCCGTCCGCGGGGAGCCTCGTACAGCGCAGGTCCGCAACCGCCGTTTCGATCTGCGCAGCCCGCTCGGCGTCATAGGCTTCCTCATCGCCGAAACGGGCGCAACCGAACCAGCGGCGGGCATAGCCGAACACCTCGGTGGGGGTGCGGCTCGCGGCTTCCAGAAGCCCGTCCCTGACCGTGATGTTGTCCAGCACCAGCCGGTCGCCCTGGATGGAGAAGGACAGGGTCGCCGCGCCCCCCGTCCCGCAGCAGGCGCCGTCCCCGGCCTGCGACAAGGGAGTAAAGGCGTTCATCACAGCCCAGTTGAACCGCAGGCCCTGGGAAATTTCCAGCCCGGACGGAAGTCGCTCCCGGAGCCCTTCACGCCAGCTCCAGGTGTCGATCTGGCTGAGCTCAGGCGTGGCGTGGGCGTTCCAACGGAACAGAAGGTCGGCATTGCCCCCTCCCGAGCCCGCATGAACGCCGGGCACCACGACATAGACGTTGTCGCCGAACTCGGCGCCGCTGAGAACGATAGGGGCCTGATACCAGGCGGCGTCAAAACCCCAGGCGACGGGCGCCGTCGGCCCCATGCGAGCCGCGCCGGCATCGCCGATGAAGACGATGCCGCCCGATACTCCGTCTTCCGCCGTGAACCCGGACTGGAGCTGCCACTGCAGCGGCCGCCGGTCGTCGATGCTCAGATAGCCGCCCGTGGAGGAGGCGCAGCCCTGCAGCCCGTCGGTGACGCATGCGCCGCCCAGCACGACGCCGTCGCGGAAGATCGTGGAGGCCAGCCGCCGGTCGCGCGCCGTCTGCCGTTGCAGATCCTCGATGCGGGCGTCGAGATCGTCCTGCGGGTCCAGCCCCTCGGTGGCGATGACGCGCTGGTGGTCGATCTCCCACTGCGCCTGCTCGTAGGCCAGGGTCAGCGGCAGCGGGGAATAGTCCCGTGCCTCGCGCAGCGCCTGCTCCAGGGTCGGCGTCTGGCTGACCACCGGCCCGGCGCCCGCGAGGGTCAGCGTCGCCAACGCGAGAACGGCCAGAGTTCGCATGCGGTGTCTCCCCATACGACCAACCTGCCCGCGCGCGCGGGCGGGTTCTACTGACGCCTTCTGACGTCAGCCCAGTTCGCGCAGGAGGAAGGCCGTGGCGTCGTCCAGCACGGGCGCCTTCTTCCGGAACATGGGCGAGAAGGTCGAGATCAGGTCGGCGTGATTCAGGCC
>JALYPS010000396.1 GCA_030856285.1 Pseudomonadota bacterium | reverse complement strand
GTTGAAGCGTCCGGTCGGTCCGGGCCGGGGTGTGGCGATCGCGGGGATCGTCTGTTCAGCGATCGGCCTGCTGGGCTGCATCGGCTGGATCGTCCTGATCGGCGCGGTGGCGACGGTGGGCGTCTCCTGACGCGCCCACGTGGCCGAACGCCGTCGACGCTGCTAGATCACGCCGCAGCCGCGAGCGTGGCGAAACTGGTAGACGCAAGGGACTTAAAATCCCTCGACTTCGGTCATGCGGGTTCGACCCCCGCCGCTCGCACCAAACCCTGTTCGACCCAGGTGATGTCGGGCATGGTGACCCCCGGCAGGGGGAGACCGTCATGAAGATCGCGATCATCGGAGCCGGGTCGGTCGGTCGTGCGCTGGGCGGCGTCTGGGCTGTCGCGGGACACGACATCCATTATGGGGTCAGAGATCCTGACGAGGCGAAGTCGATCGCCGCCGTCGGCGCGACGCCGGGCAGTCGAGCGCGTCACACTGCCGAGGCCGTAGCGGGCGCGGACGTGGTCGTGATCGCGACCCACTGGGGGCAGACCAAGGAGGCGCTGGCTTCGGCCGGCGACCTCACCGGCAAAATAGTGATCGACGTCACCAACCCACTGCGCCCCGACTTCTCTGATCTGGAGGAGGGCTATTCGGTCTCCGGCGGCGAACGCGTCGCCGAATGGGCGGTCGGTGCGCGGGTCTACAAGGCCTTCAACACTACCGCCGCCGAGAACATGGCCGACGCCGGGCGCTACGCGAGCCGCCCCGTCATGTTCGTGGCGGGCGACGAGCCCGAGGGCAAACGGGCGGTGATGGCGCTGGTCGCCGCAGCAGGGTTCGAGGGCGTCGATGCCGGTCCGTTGATCTCGTCGCGGCTTCTGGAGCCGCTCGCCATGCTTTACATCCGCGTCGCCTTCACAACGCCGCTTGGCAGGGACTACGCTCTCGCAGTGCTTCGCCCAGCGGCCGGGTCATCGTGACTACAAGGGCCCTGACTGGATTGCTTGGCGCCATTGGAGCGTCCGGGCGTTACCAAGTCTTCGAAATCAGGAGTGCCGCCTATGGCCTACATTGATGGTTACGTCGTGCCGGTGCCGGCCGGCAAAAAGGCTGAATACAAGACCATGGCTGAAAAGGCGGTGGTGCTGTTCAAGGAGTTCGGCGCGATCCGCGTGGTCGAAACCTGGGGCGACGATGTACCCGACGGCAAGGTCACTGACTTCAAGGGCGCGGTGAAGGCGACCGGCGATGAGGTCGTGGTCTTCTCGTGGGTCGAATGGCCTGACAAGGCCACGCGGGACGCCGGCCAGAAGAAATTCATGGAAGACCCGCGCATGCAGGAGATGACTGACATGCCGTTCGACGGCAAGCGGATGATCTGGGGCGGGTTCGAAGTCCTGATCGACGCCTGATCTCTCAGCGCTTTTTGCCGAGCTCGGCGGCGATGTCCTTGATCATGCGGCCGGCCTTGCGGTGGGCGGCGGCCAGCTGGTCGCGGGTCACGCCCCAGCGCTTCATCCAGTGTTCGACGGCCTGACGCTCGGACATGTCCAGCCGGTCCCGGTCGATGAAGCCGCGCTTGTCTTTCAGGCCCGCCATGGTCCGCTCCGTTGTTCGGCGTCAGGTAGCGCGAAACGCGACGGCGCGCGACTGGCCGGCGTAACTTCGTGTTTCGCGCAAAAAACCGCCCTTAACCCGACGCGCTTTCATGGGCACAAGGGGGAAACCTCTCCCGCCCTATGGATATTCGATGAAAAGAGCCCGGCGCGCCCGCATCGTCGCGACCCTGGGACCCGCCAGCCGGGCGCCCGGCATGGTCAAGGCTCTGGCCCAGGCCGGGGTCGACGTATTCCGCCTGAATTTCAGCCATGGCTCGCATGAGGATCACGCGGCGGCGTTGAAGGCGGTGCGTGGGGCCGAACTGGCGCTGAAGCGGCCGTTGGGCGTGCTGGCCGACCTACAGGGGCCCAAGCTGCGGCTGGGCCGGTTCTCCAACGTCGAGATCGACATCAAGCCCGGCCACAAAATGCGGTTCGACCTCGACCCGACGCCGGGCGATGCGACCCGGGTGCAGATGCCGCATCCCGAGATCTTCAAGGCCCTGCGGACCGGCATGCTGCTGTTGCTCGACGACGGCCGGGTGCGGTTGCGGGTCAATGAGCGGGCCGACGACTGGGCCGATGTGACGGTCGAGAGCGGTTCGAAGCTGTCCGATCGCAAAGGCGTGGCCGTGCCTGAGGCGGTTGTGCCGGTCTCCGCCTTGACGCCCAAGGACCGCGAGGATCTGGCCTTCGCCCTGCGCATCGGCGTCGACTGGGTGGCGCTGAGCTTCGTGCAGAAGGCCGAGGACATGGCCGAGCTCAAGCAGATCGTGAAGGGCCGCGCCGCCTGTCTGGCCAAGATCGAAAAGCCGCAGGCCCTGCTCGAGCTGGAGAGCATCCTCGACTATTGCGACGGGGTGATGGTGGCGCGCGGCGATCTGGGTGTGGAGCTGGAGCCCGAAGAGGTGCCGGTGGCCCAGAAGCAGATCATCCGCGCCGCCCGCCAGCGCGGCGTGCCGGTGATCGTGGCGACCCAGATGCTGGAGAGCATGACCTCGTCTCCGGCCCCGACGCGGGCCGAGGCCTCGGACGTGGCCAACGCCGCCTATGAGGGCGCCGACGCCCTGATGCTGTCGGCCGAGACGGCCTCGGGCGACTATCCGCTGGAATCGGTCGGGGTGATGAGCCGGATCATCGAACGCGGCGAGCAGGACCCGATG
>JALYPS010000393.1 GCA_030856285.1 Pseudomonadota bacterium | reverse complement strand
GAGCTTCAAGAAGGGCGGAAAATGACCGGGACGTCCCGTCGAGTCTCCTAAGCGCCATGAGCGGTCATTGGTCCCTTCCCGGAAAGGCGACATTCAGACCCGCTGTGAAGTAGTTCCAAACGTCCATTTTGGGCACGGTGCTCAAGGCGGGGTTCGACCCCAAGGCGACCTTGGTGACCTTCGACCGTTGCCTGCGCGAAGAGCCGCGGATCAGAGCATGGGAACTGAGCAAGATAGCCGACTCAGGTACGCGACAGAACGCCGGATTCGGCCCTTATCCGGATCGCCAGCACGACCGCGTTGAGGATCGAGAACACGACCGCATAGGCGAACAGGCCGAATGCAAGTGGCAAGACGGCGATCTCCGCTGCGACCACCATATAGTTCGGATGCGAGACGACCCGGTACGGGCCGCGTCGAACCAGGGTTTCGCCCGGAACCGTGACGATCCGGGTCGTCCAGCGACCGCCCAGCGAGGCGATGACCCAGACGCGGGCGAGTTGCAGCAGGACGAACACCCCCATCCAGATCCAGTTCACCGGTCGATCCCAAGCCACGACGAACAGGCCGATCAGCCATGCCGCATGGAGCCCCACGATCAGCGGATAGTGGCCCGCGCCGGTCTCCACACCGCCCTGTGCCAGAAGCCGGGCGGTGTTCCGGCGCGCAAGGACCAGTTCACCCAGTCGCTGAACCGTGACCAGCACCAGGATGATGATCGAGACAATCATGCGGCGTTGCTCAGCGTCACGGTGCTGGCGGTAAATCCTGGCCCCAGCGCAGTCACGACCGACCGGGGTGGAAGGCCCGCCCGCCGTGCGCGATCGAGAACATAAAGCACCGTCGGCGCGGACATATTGCCGTGATCGGCCAGGACCGCGCGTTCGTGATCCAGCGCGCCCTGATCCATCGACAACGAGGCCTCCATAGCATCGATGACCTTCATCCCGCCGGGATGGCAGATGAAGCGATCGACATCCTCGATCCGCTGGCCGTTGGACCCCAGCATCTTGTCCATCGCCGGGCGAAGATGCTCGCGGGCGAAGGGCGGAATGGCGCGTGCGAAGATGACGCCCAGCCCGTCCGGTTCGACCCTCCATCCCATGATGTCGAGGGTATCGGGCCAGGTGTGTTCGGCGGTCGCCTCAACGTGAGCAAACCCGTCCTCGCCCCCGCCCGCGCCACAGCGCAGAACGCAGGCCGCTGCCCCGTCGCCGAACAGGGCCGTGGCGACGATATCGGCCTTGGTCAGGTCTTCCATGCGGAACGACAGGGTACAGACCTCGACCGCGACCAGCAGCACCACCGCACCCGGCGTCGCCCGGGCCATCCGACTGGCGATGGCCAGACCGGTGACGCCGCCCGCACAGCCCAGGCCGAAGACCGGAATACGCGCCGCGTCGGATCTAAACCCCAGCCGCGCCATGGCCCGAGCCTCCAGGCTGGGCGTGGCGATCCCGGTCGAAGAGACCGTGACGATGATATCGACCTCGGGCCCCGTCAGCCCGGCGTTCGCCAAGGCGTTTTCCGCCGCCCGGCTGAACAGATCGACAGCGCCGGACACATAGGCCTCGGTCCGCTCAGGCCATTTGCGGGGCGTTATATACCAGTCGATCGGCATGACGGATTGCCGGTGCTGGATCCCCGCCGTGTCGAACACTTTGGCCATGCGGTCGAACTGCGGAAACCGGTGTTGGAACAGGGATCGGGCGACCTCGGCCACCGTCGCCTGGGGCATATCGTGAGGGGCGTCTGCCGTCCCGATGGAGAGCAGGGCAACAGGCGCAGTCATGGGTGGCTCCGACCGGGGAACCGGTTTCCATCTGGAAGTCGGCTATACGCGGCAACTTGCATGAACATCACAGGCATGTCGCTGTTCCAATCGCCTGACTCCGCGTGACTTTGTCGCTTCGTAGGCGTCAGCATCCCGAACCGGCGTGCAAACTGCCGTAGTTCGATTATCGGGGTGCCCTGAATGACGCCGCGCCCACCATCCGAAAGCACCCAGAACCCCGTCACCTTGTGGCTAGGCTTTGTCGTCATGTGCGTCGGTATGTTCATGGCGATCCTGGACATCCAGGTCGTGGCCACCTCCCTGCCGACGATCCAGGCCGCGATCGGCGTCGCACCGGATCAGATGAGCTGGGTCCAGACGGCCTATCTGATCGCAGAGGTGATCGCGATCCCGCTGACCGGGTTTCTGACCCGCGCCTTCACGATGCGATGGCTGTTCGTGGTGGCGGTCACCGTGTTCAGCCTGGCCTCGCTCGGCTGCGCGCTCAGCGAGGATTTCGGCACCCTCATCTTCTGGCGCGTCATCCAGGGGTTCTCCGGCGGCACGCTGATCCCTGGCGTCTTCTCGGCCGTCTTCCTGCTGTTTCCCGCAAATCGTCAGGGTATTGCGACCACCATCGCCGGTGTCCTGGCCGTGCTGGCCCCCACCGTGGGGCCGATCGTCGGCGGATGGATCACCCAGACCTACTCCTGGCACTGGCTGTTCCTGATCAATCTTGCGCCCGGTTTCGTCTGCGCGCTTCTCGCGGTCTGGCTGCTGCCGCGCGACCGGACAAACCCGGGCGAGGTCCGTCGGCTGGATTTCGTGTCGCTCATTCTGATGGCGATGGCGCTCGCCGCTCTGGAGATCGCGCTGAAGGAAGCGCCACAGCGCGGTTGGGTCTCACCGCTTGTGATCGGACTGGCCCTGTTGTCGATCACGTCCGGGGTGGCCTTCGTACGCAGAAGCCTGGGCGCGACCCATCCCGTGGTCGAACTGCGCACCCTTTCGAACCGCAGCTTCATGATCGGCTGCATCCTCAGCTTCGTCCTGGGGATCGGCCTATTCGGTTCGGTCTATCTGATGCCTGTGTTTCTGGCCTTCGTGCGTGGGCATGGACCCCTTGCGATCGGATCGATCATGCTGGTGACAGGGCTGGCCCAACTCGCAACTGCCCCGGTCGCCGTCGTCATGGAGCGTCGGATGGATGCACGGGTGATGACCGCCATGGGGTTTGCGCTATTCGCTGTGGGTCTTGGGCTCAGCGCCTTCCAGACGTCCGCGACCGATTTCGACGCGATGCTGTGGCCCCAGATCCTGCGCGGCGTGGGCATCATGCTCTGCCTCCTGCCGCCAACGCGCCTGGCTCTTGGCAATCTCCCGGCGTCGCAGGTGCCGGATGCCAGCGGCCTGTTCAACCTGATGCGCAATCTGGGCGGAGCCATTGGCCTGGCTTTGATCGACACTGTGATCTACGGGCGGGCACCGGTGCTGGGCCGCGAGATCGTCGCGCGTCTCCAAGCCGGCGATGTCGAGACCGCTCAGGCCCTGGGCATCCCCGCAGCGGTGTTTGCCAGCCGACTGGGCCAGCCGATCGATCCCGCCACGCCGGCGGCCCTGGCCCCTCTGGTCGAGAAGCTGGCGCTGGTCCAGGCCATCAACGAGGCGTGGGCGATGATCGCCATTCTGACCCTAGCGGCGATCTGCACAGTCCCCTTTGCAAGAACCGAACCCCAGACCGCGGGACACGGTCGGGTGTGAGATATTCCAGGGCATCCGTGTCGGAACCAACGTCCGCTCTCCACCCTTAGGCGACGTTCCGCAGGTCCGCTTCCGTCCCTCGCGCAAAGGGCGCTACGCCCCTCATTCAAACAATTCCCCGCTCGCCTCCGCCCCCTCCACAGCCTCCCGCGCCAGAGCCCGGGTCACCGGCTTGTGCAGGACGTCCAGCCGTTCGACCACATCCGCCGCCGCCGCCGCCGACCGGTCGATGCGGCGCAGCAGATAGGGGATGACGTCCTTTTGCGGACGGATGCCGCGCTCGGCGAACCGCGCTTCCAGCATGGCCGACAGGACCGCGTCGTCGGGCGCCTCGACGGCGTAGGTCCGGATGGCGTCCAGCCGCGAGCGCAGGTCGGGCAGGGTGGCCTCCCAGCTCGACGGCGCCGACCGCGCCACCAGGAGCAGCGCCCCGCCGGACGCCTGCGCCAGGTTGATCAGGTGGAACAGGGTCTCGTCGTCGACCTCCCGCGCCGGGTCCAGCAGCACCGGCCGTCCGTCCAGCTCCAGCGGATCGATCAGCGCCGCCTCAGCCCCGTGAATGGCCACCGCCCCGACCCGCTCGGCCCATATCTGCGCCAGCCGGCTCTTGCCGCAGCCCGCCGGCCCGCAGATCGCCACCACGCCGCCGATCAGATTGGGCCAGTCCGCCAGCGCCTCGACCGCGGTGCGGTTGCAGTCCGACACGACGAAGCCCTCGGCCCCCTCGGGCAGGTCGCGTTGCAACGGCAGTCGCATCTGGTCGGCGGGCGTCGGGCGGGCGGTCATTGACCTCCTCATAGCAGAACCGGGACGCCGTTCCTTCCTCGCCCGTGGACAAGGCTACGCGCCTGTGGATGCGCGCACTTCCTTGTCGCCCCCGATCTTCCGGCCCCTGCCGACCCCGGAACCTGCATTCCCGCCCCCGAATCCGTCCCGGACGCGGCCGAATTCCCGACTGCGACCGTTCCTGACGCAGGCTTCCGCTAGCCTTGGCAGATCAACAGCCAACGGAGGGGAGAATGTATCGACAAGACAGCTTTTCGGGATTTTCAGACGGGTCGTTCTTTTGACCCCTGTGAGGCCCGCAAACCTTGACTTTCAGGGACGATGATGCGCCCTTCCGCCCTCCCGAATTGCGCCCTTTGCGGCCGGTAATCCAAGACGAACCCACCATGCACGCCTACCGCTCCCACACCTGCGGCGCCCTCCGTTTGACCGATGCGGGCTCGAATGTCCGCCTGTCCGGCTGGGTCCATCGCAAGCGCGACCACGGCGGCCTGCTGTTCATCGACCTGCGCGACCACTACGGACTGACCCAGCTGGTGCTGCACCCCGAGACGCCGGGCTTCGAGGCCGTCGAACGCCTGCGCGCCGAAAGCGTCATCAAGATCGACGGCGAGGTCGTGGCCCGCTCTCCCGAGACGAAGAACGCCAACCTGCCGACCGGCGAGATCGAGATCCGGGTCAAGGCCGTCGAGGTCCTGTCCGAGGCCGCCGAACTGCCGCTGCCCGTCTTCGGCGAGCCGGAATACCCCGAGGAGATCCGCCTCAAGCACCGATACCTCGATCTGCGCCGCGAAACCCTGCACAAGAACATCGTCCTGCGCTCGCGCGTCATCTCCTCGATCCGCCAGCGCATGGTCGGTCAGGGCTTCCTCGAGTATCAGACGCCGATCCTGACGGCCTCCTCGCCCGAAGGCGCGCGCGATTTCCTCGTGCCGTCGCGCCTGCACCCGGGCAAATTCTACGCCCTGCCGCAGGCCCCGCAGCAGTTCAAACAGCTGTTGATGGTCTCGGGCTTCGACCGCTATTTCCAGATCGCCCCCTGCTTCCGCGACGAGGACCTGCGCGCCGACCGTTCGCTGGAATTCTACCAGCTCGACGTCGAGATGAGCTTCGTGACCCAAGAGGACGTCTTCGCCGCCATCGAACCCGTCATGCACGGCGTGTTCGAAGAGTTCGCGGACGGCAAGACGGTCGATCCCTATCCCTTCGTCCGCATTCCCTACCGCGAGAGCATCGCCAAATACGGTTCCGACAAGCCGGACTTGCGCAACCCGATCGAGATGCAGGACGTCTCGGAGCATTTCCGCAACGGCGGCTTCGGCCTGTTCAACAAAATCCTCGCAGGCGACGCCAAGAACGCCGTCTGGGCGATCCCCGCGCCCAAGGGCGGGTCGCGCGCCTTCTGCGACCGGATGAACTCCTGGGCCCAGGGTGAGGGCCAGCCGGGCCTCGGCTACATCTTCTGGTCCGAGGATCAGGGCGCCTGGGGCGGTCCGATCGCCAAGAACCTGGGCGCCGAGCCGACCGACGGCCTGATGAAGGCGCTGGGCATGGGGCAGGGCGACGCCGCCTTCTTCGCCGCCGGCGACCCCGCCGTCTTCCACAAGTTCGCAGGCTCGGCCCGCACCAAGCTGGGGCAGGACCTGAACCTGATCTCGGACGACGAGTTCAAATTCTGCTGGATCGTCGACTTCCCGATGTTCGAATGGAGCGAGGAAGAGAAGAAGGTCGACTTCTCCCACAACCCCTTCTCGATGCCGCAGGGCGAGATGGAGGCCCTGCAGACGCAGGACCCGCTGACCATCCTCGCCTACCAGTACGACATCGTCTGCAACGGCTATGAGCTGTGCTCCGGCGCGATCCGGAACCACAAGGCCGAGATCATGCTCAAGGCCTTCGAGATCGCCGGCTATGACGCCTCGGTGGTCGAGGACCAGTTCGGCGGCATGCTGAACGCCTTCCGCTATGGCGCTCCCCCCCACGGCGGTCTGGCCCCCGGCATCGACCGCATCGTCATGCTGCTGGCCAATCAGGTGGCGATCCGCGAGGTCATCGCCTTCCCGCTGAACCAGCAGGGTCAGGACCTTCTGATGAGCGCGCCGTCGGATGCGGCTGAACGTCAGTACAAGGAGCTGCACATCCGTGCGGCCCTGCCGATCAAGGTCTGACGTGGGGAATCAGTGGTCGGCGCTGGCCACGACGAGGTTCCGCGAGCGCGGCGGGACGGGCGGCGCCGGCGGGACCGGAGGCGCGATCCGTATCAGGCTGACGCCGCGGCAGACGCGGACGATCAGTCGGGCGGGCAGGCGGGTGGCGGAGTCGCCGCACGCACGGCTGATCTGGGACTGGTTGAGGCCGCGGGCTCCCGACAGGTCCGTGCCCCGGATGTCGGTGCGGTTCATCGATGCGCCATCGAAATCAGCGCCGCCGAAACGGCCGCCGGTCAGGCGCGCCCCGTTCAGGGTGGCGTCGCTGAAGTCAGCGGAGCGGAAATCGCCGTTCGAAAGGTTCGACATGGCGATCTCCGCATCGGAGAAGTCCGCCGACCGGGCGTTGACGTTGGCCAGGGTGGTCGCGTTCATTTCCGCGGCGCTCAGCTGCGTGCCGGTCAGCACCGCGCTGTTCATATTGGCCCCGTTCAGCACCGCGCCCGTGAGATCAGCTCCCGCCAGACGCACCCGCACCAGGGTCGCTCCCATCGCCTCGGCGCCTGACAGGTCCGCGCCCGAGAAATTGGCGCCGGTGAAATTGGCTCCCACCATCTCGGCGCCTGACAGGTCGGCGCGGCTGAAGTCGCTGCCCGAGAAGTTCGAGCCGACCAGCTCGGCGCCGCGCAGATTGGCGCCGACGAGCGTGGCGTTGGTAAAGACCGCGCCGGTGAAGGCCGCGCCAGTCAGGTCCCGTCCGGAAAGTTCGCAGCGGTTGCAGGTCCCGCCCAGTGAAACCATCCGGGCGACGTCGCGATCCTGGTACTGGAACTGCAACTGGATTTCGGCGCTGGCGCAACCGGCCGCGGCGAGGGCCGCCATCGCGGCGCCCAGCGCGAGGCCAGCGGTCGAGAGGCGACGGAACAGGGGGGTAGCGATCTGTTTCACGCCCCTTTCATGACTTCAAAGATCGGCAAACCCTACTTAATTCGCTGTAAGGTCCGGGGCCTTCTAGCAGCGGGGAATGGACAGGCCGCCTGGCAGTTGCGTCGCCTCGTCGCCGCAGGCCCCGTTCAGACGGGCCTGGCTCAGGCCCGTCGAGCGTCGCATCGAAGCGCCCGAAAAATTGGCTCCGGTCAGGGTCGCACCCGAAAAGGCCGCGCCGTCCAGTTGGGCCCCAACGAAGCTGGCGTTGGTCAGGTTCGCGCCCGAGAAGTTCGAGCCGGAGAAGACGCCCCCATAGGCCTCGACGTCGCGCAGGTCGGCGTTGGAGAAGCGGGTCCGGTTCATCACGGTCAGGCTCAGGTCCGCCTGCCGCAGTCTTGCGCCTGCCAGGTTCAGGCCGCGCGCCTCCAGCCCCGACAGGGCGGCCTGGAACAGATTGCAGCCGACACAGCTTGCGCCGCCTCGCACCCGCGCGATCTGGCCCGCGTTCTGGGCGACAGCGGGCAGGGCGAGCGCCACGAGGGCGGCGACGGCGGTTGCGGTCAGGATCGGCTTCATGGCGGGCTCCGGTCTCAGCGTCGGGCGTGGCACGACACAAACCATCATGGCGCCAAATCGTTGATCAACCCTGCATCGACGGCGCCGCGCCGCAGGTGTCGCAAATCCAGCCCGCGCCGCGCTGCTGTAGCGAGAAGTCGCCGCAGGCCGGACATGCGACCGCCTCGGTGGAAGCCTGAGGCGTTACCGGCGCGTCGCGCTTCTGGCCGAAGGGCAGGACCACCAGATTGTCCGGCGCCGCGCCGCGGGCGAAGCCCTTGGAGATGAACCGGGCGGCCGGCACGGCTTCCGGCGCGGCGCCGTCGCCTTCCAGGGCGCCAAGGCCGTTGCCGCTCAACGGGTCGGGCTCGGCGTTGGCCAGCTCATGGCGATCCAGATACGAAACGCCCAGTTCGCGGAAGATGTAGTCGAGGATCGACGTCGCGGACTTGATCGAGTCATTGCCGGTGACCGCCCCGGCCGGCTCGAACCGGGTGAAGATAAACGCGTCAACGAACTCCTCCAGCGGCACGCCGTACTGGAGGCCGATCGAGATCGCGATGGCGAAATTGTTCATCAGCGAGCGGAAGGCGGCGCCTTCCTTGTGCATATCGATGAAGATTTCACCGAGTTCCCCGTCCTCGTATTCGCCGGTGTGGATATAGACCTTGTGTCCGCCGACGGCGGCCTTCTGGATGTAGCCCTTGCGGCGATCGGGCAGCTTGCGGCGGGTGCGCTCGCGCTCGATGACCTTTTCCACCACCCGCTCGACCGCCCGCGTCTCAGGTTCCCAACGACGTTGACGGGCTGCGGGCTCGGGTTCGAACAGATCGAGCAGCGGACCGGCGGGTGGCGTGGCCCGCATCAGCCGAATGGCGCGGCGTCCGTCCCGTGCGGCGTCGGCCAGCAGACGCGCGGCCTGCGCGGGCGTCGTACGCCAGTCGATCAGGGTCGGGGCCGTGTCCGGGATCGCGCTGACCGCGTCCAGCGCGGCGCGAAGCGCGGCTTCGAAGTCCGCCGGGTCCGACAGGATGGCTTCAAGGCCGTCTGGACAGCCGTCCCAGCCCGCCAGATCGCCATGACCAAAGACCCAGGCCTCGGCGAGGGCGATGTCGTCGGCGGAGAATTCGAGTTGCGGCAACAGATCGCCGACGGCGCCTTCAAAGCCGAGCACGTCGCGCAAGAAGCCGGCGTCCAGCACCGGCGACCTGAAGGCGTCGCTGAGGCTGTCGACCTGTGCAAATGCCTGCTCAAGCCCCTCGAGCTCCACGTCAGTGAAACCCATCGCCCGCAAGGCGGCGTGGTCAATCCCCGGCGCATCGACGAGGGTGCGCCGCCCGAACAGGCGCCGTTCGGCGGCCTCGACGTCGCCGCCGCTCCCTGCGATCGCAGCGGCCAGGGACGGTCGTAACCGCAGCGCCACGCCGCCGTCCGCGGTCTGCCAGGTGTCGAGGGCGGAGAGCCGGGAGAGGCCCAGCCGCAGGTCAGCCTCGACGTCGTCGACGAAGAGGGCGGTCGAAGCGTCGCCTGCCGCCGCGCGCACCAACGCCGCCAGCTCGTCCGGGTGTGAGAGATTTGCAGCGGAGGCGGTGGTGAGCACGAGGTCCGCCAGTCCGCCCAGGCCCACGGCCACCATCGTGGCGCCGTCGCCCGTTAGGGCTGCCGTCCAGAGGCGCACGAGGTCCGAGAGCGCGGATTCGAACTCCGTTCCGGCGATCTGCTCCAGAGCGGGCAGGGAGAGAAGGACCGCCGGCGCGCTGCTGGCCTCCGAGACGACCTCAGCTGTGTCCGGGTCGAAGGTCAGGATGAGATCGCCGTCCAAGGCGGCCGAGGCCGCCGCGAGGGCTTCCGGTGCGCCGGAAGCGATCATGGCGCGGTCAGCCAGGGCCAGCCGCGGCCGTGACGGCGCAAGGGGCGGGGGCGCGACGTCGAACTGCCCGCCCTGCATGGCGCGGACAATGTCGGCATCGCCTGCGCCTGTCCGACGCGCCGCAAGCGCCGCACGCGCCAGGGCGGGGTTTCTGTGGGGGTCGGCGCAGTCGTCCCGGGGGCCTTCGCAGCGGGACACCGCGTCGGCCACCCGTTCCAGCGCCGCGCCCACCGCTTCGACGGCGCCCGCGGCGAGACGCTCGCCCCGTCGCAGAGCCGATTCCGTCTGCAATCTGCGGGCCGCGTCGGGTTCGGACAGATCGATCAGACCGACAGCGAGTCCTGATGTCAGGGCGGGTGAGGCAAGTCCCAGCAGCATGGTCGCCGCCAGCGCGCCTGCCCTGTCCGGGGCAAGACGTCGGCCCCAGGCGAGCGCCATTTCCGCCAGCGCATCGTCGCCGACCGCCGTCAGGCCCTCGGCGTCCGCCCAGTCCAGCCAGGCCTCGATCTGCACGTCGGTCCAGCCCTCAGGCGCGCGCACGGCGACAATCCGGTCCGGACGCTCGATCTTGCGGACGGGACGGAGCGTCGCGGCGGCGAGGGCGGTGAAGGGAAAGCGCATGCGGCGGACTCGACGTGGCCTTTCGGCCAGAATAGGGGCGACACGGGCATCCCGGCAATAAATCTGGCGTGTCCGCACGTGGTTACCCCCAAGATGTTGAGGTGACAGGGCCGCGCGCGGTGCTGGACGCCGGGCTCGCCGCTTTCTATGATGCAGCCAGCGTCCCGGCCCCCGCCGGGCGACCGAGCGTGAGTGGATTCCCGACGTGCTAGGCAGGATCTTCGGCTGGACCAGCGGCGCCACCATCGGCACCTTCTTCACCATCGCCAAGCGGGGCGAGCATGTGGGGACGGACGAGTTCGGCAACCGCTACTACCTGTCGCGCGACAGCTCGAGCTATGACGGCCGCCGTCGCCGCTGGGTGACCTACAATGGCTATGCCGACGCCTCCAAGGTGCCGCCGGACTGGCATGGCTGGCTGCATTACACCTTTGACGAACTGCCGACGGACCAGCCCCTGCCGCGCCGGGCCTGGGAAGAGGATCATCTGCCGAATCTGACCGGCACCCCGATGGCCTGGAGGCCGAAGGGCTCACTTGCCGCCGATGGCGTGCGGCCGCCGGCGACCGGCGACTACGAAGCCTGGCGGCCCGAATGACGCTGCGGGGATCGATCCTGGCGGGGGTGACCGCTGCGGCGCTTCTCGCGTCAGGCGGGGTTCTGGCCTCGGCTCTCAATGACCTGCCCCAAGACGCGGTTCCGATCCAGGACCCGACGGCCGCCCTGAACCGCCAGACGACGTCCCAGCCTCCGCCAATAGAGCCCGCGCCGGAGGCCGCGCCGGCGCCGGCCTCGCCGATCGCCGTGACCCCGGTCACGCCGCCGATCGTGATCGCCGAGGTCGAGGAGAAGGAAGACGAGGACGAGAAGGCTGCTGAGGCGCCGGCCAAGCGCGTTGATGCGCCGGCTGCTCCCGCCCGTCGCCAGCGCCGCCGTGTGGCCATCGTCGAAGCCATCGACAAGATCACCGCCGAATCGATGCGGTTCGAGGTCGAGGTCGGGGGGCGCCCCGTCCGGTTCCAGCGGACCCTGATCTTCACAGCCCGGGCCGGCGAGGTCTCCGCGCCTGATGAACAGGTGTCCGACGCCGTGGCCTATCTGGAGGTG
>JALYPS010000387.1 GCA_030856285.1 Pseudomonadota bacterium | reverse complement strand
GCTGGAGGACGGAGCGTGACCGCCACCGCCATCATCAACGCCCGCCTGCTAGACCCGGCCAGCGACTACGACGGCCCGGGCTCTGTGCTGATCGAGAACGGCCGCATCGTCGAAATCAATCACGGCGCAGGGACCAACTCCTCCTCCGCCGTCGATACCATCGACGCCCAGGGCCTGTGCCTCTCTCCCGGCCTGATCGACATCCGCGTCAAGACCGGCGAGCCGGGGGCGGAGCCCAAGGAGACGCTGAAGTCGGCCAGCCTGTCGGCGGCGGCGGGCGGCGTGACCACCATCGTCATCCAGCCCGACACCGATCCGGCCATCGACGACCCCGCGATGATCGACTTCATCCTGCGGCGCGGCGCGGCGCTGGGGCTGGTCAATGTGCGGGCCGCCGGCGCAGCGACGAAAGCGCGGGACGGCGTGCGCATGGCCGAGATCGGCCTGATGGACGAGGCCGGGGCGCTGTATTTCACCGACGTCGACGCGGTGATCGCCAACACCCGCACCCTGCAACGGGTGATGAGCTACGCCGCCGCCTTCAACGCCCTGATTTCCTGCCGCCCGGCCGATCCGTGGCTGAGCGAGGGGGCCGTGGCGACCTCGGGCGAACTGGCGACCCGGCTGGGGCTGGCCTCGGCGCCGGCCATCGCCGAACGCATCCAGCTCGAGCGCGATCTGGCGCTGGTCGAACAGACCGGCGCGCGGTTCCTGGTGGACCAGATTTCCACTGAAGGCGCGCTGGAGACGCTGGCGCGCGCGCGGGCCAGGGGACTGGAGGTCTCCGCCTCGGTGTCGATCAACCACCTGTGCTTCAACGAGATCGACATCGGCGACTACCGCACCTTCTACCGGCTCGACCCGCCGCTGCGGCCCGAGAGCGACCGGCAGGCCCTGATCGAGGCGGTCCGCGACGGACTGATCGACGCCATCACCTCGGCCCACGCCCCGGCCCCGGCCGAGGACAAGCGCCGGCCGTTTGGAGAGGCGACGCCGGGCGCGGTCGGGCTGGAGACGCTGCTGCCCGCCGCCCTGACGCTGCACCACGAGGATGGACTGGAGTTGCTGGACATCCTGCGGCCCCTGACCCAGGGGCCGGCGAGCCTGCTGGGGCTGGACGCCGGCGTGCTGGCGACCGGGGCGCCCGCGGACCTGATCCTGTTCGACCCGGGCGCGCCGGTGGTGATCGACGCGGACGCCCTGAAGTCCAAGTCAAAGAACTCGCCGTTCGACGGGCGAAGGCTGCAGGGCCGGGTGTTGCTTACCGTCGTCAACGGACGCATCGTACACGACACACGCTAAGAGGGAGCGAATCACTTGCAGGATCTGGTCGGCCCGGCATTGGGGACGGTCGCGCTCGCAGCGGTGGGCGGATACCTGCTGGGCTCCATTCCGTTCGGGGTGATCCTGACCCGACTGGTGACAGGCGAGGACGTGCGCAGCATCGGCTCGGGCAATATCGGCGCGACCAACGTCCTGCGGACGGGACGCAAGGATCTGGCCTTCGCCACCCTGATACTCGACGCCGGCAAGGGCGCGGCGGCCTTCCTGACCGCGCAGGCGCTGTTTCCCGGCGTGCCCGCCATCGCCGCCGTCGCGGGCGGCGCGGCCTTCCTCGGCCACCTGTTCCCCGTCTGGCTCGGCTTCAAGGGCGGCAAGGGCGTGGCGACCTTCTTCGGCCTGCTGCTGGCCGCCGCCTGGCCGCTGGGTTTGATGGCCGGAGCGACCTGGCTGATCGTGGCGGCCCTGTTCCGTATGTCGTCGCTTGCCGCGCTGGTCGCAGCGGTGGCTGCCCCGCTGTTCGCCCTGCTGCCCCTGCCTGTGATGGGCCTACCCGCCTCGGGTCCGGTGCTCGCGCTGGCGGCGGCGACGGCGGTCCTCATCTGGATCCGGCACCATGAGAATGTCGCCCGTATCCTGAAGGGGACCGAACCCCGGATAGGCGCGAAGAAGGGGTGACCCTGTCCGAGGCAGAGCGTTTCGCGCGCCTGCGTCTGGCGCGAACCGACAGGGTCGGGCCCGTGACATTTCGCCAGCTTCTTGAGCGGTTCGGCTCGGCGGAGCGGGCGCTTGAGGCCCTGCCCGACCTGATCCGGCGCGGCGGCGGTCATGGACACGCCGTTCCGCCGGTCGAACGGATCGAGGCCGAGCTGGAGGCGGGCGAGCGCGCCGGGGGCCGGCTGATCGTTCTGGGCGACGCGCCGGGTATCCCGAGATGCTGGCGGCCGTCGATCCACCCCCGCCGCTGCTGTGGACCCTGGGGGACGCCGACCTGATGGCGCGGCCCTGTATCGCCGTGGTCGGCGCCCGCATCGCCTCGGCGGGCGGACAGCGGATCGCGCGCGGCCTGTCGCAGCAGTTGGGCGAGGCCGGCCATGTGGTCGTGTCGGGACTGGCGCGCGGCATCGACGCCGCGGCCCATACCGGCGCCCTGCCGACCGGAACCGTGGCCGTGCTCGGCGGCGGGGTGGACGACGTCTATCCGCCCGACAACGCCGACCTCTATGCGGAGATCGCCGAGCAGGGCTGCGTGGTCTCGGAGAGTCCGGTGGGCGCGCGGGCGCAGGCGAAGGACTTTCCGCGCCGCAACCGCATCATCTCGGGACTGTCGCGCGGGGTGATCGTGGTGGAGGCCGAGCTCAGGTCTGGTTCGTTGATCACCGCGCGGCTGGCGGGCGAACAGGGCCGGGACGTCTTCGCCGTGCCGGGATCGCCACTGGACCCGCGGTCGCGAGGACCCAATGAACTGCTCCGGCAGGGCGCCATATTGTGCGAGGGACTGGAGGATGTGGAGCGGGCCTTCTCGACCCTGCGGACGCTGGGCGAACCCCCGCCGGACAATCCCTTCGACGACGCGCCTGACGAGATCGAGGCGGCGGTGATCGAGCAGGTCGCGTCCCTCTTGTCGCCCACACCGACGCCGCGCGACGAACTGGCGCGGGCGCTGGGTCTGCCGATCGGGACGGTGGCGGCGGCGCTGCTGGAGCTCAGCCTGGCCGGCCGCGCCGAGCTTCTGGCAGGCGGTCTGGCCGCAGAGCGATCACCCTGAATTCCAGCGCCGATTGACAGCGGCGCTCGCGCCAACCACGTTCCGCCCCCTTTCCGAGCCCGCGCAAGGCCTCCTCCCCGCATGAACCTCGTCGTTGTCGAGAGCCCCGCAAAGGCCAAGACCATCAACAAATACCTGGGCCCGGACTTCACCGTCCTGGCGTCCTATGGCCACGTCCGCGACCTGCCGTCGAAGGACGGCTCGGTCCTGCCCGACGATGATTTCGCCATGAGCTGGGAAGTCGACGCCCGCGCCTCCAAGCGGATGTCCGAGATCGCCGACGCCGCCAGGAAGGCCGACCGCGTCATCCTCGCCACCGACCCCGACCGCGAGGGTGAGGCGATCAGCTGGCACGTGCTGGAGATCCTGACCAAGAAGAAGGCGCTGAAGGACACGGCCGTCGAACGGGTCACCTTCAACGCCATCACCAAGTCCGCCGTGCTGGAGGCCATGGCCAATCCGCGCCAGCTGGATATGGAGCTGGTCGAGGCCTATCTGGCCCGCCGCGCGCTGGACTATCTGGTGGGCTTCACCCTGTCGCCCGTGCTGTGGCGCAAGCTGCCGGGCGCGCGTTCGGCCGGCCGGGTGCAGTCGGTCGCCCTGCGCATCGTCGTTGACCGCGAGCTGGAGATCGAGGCGTTCCGGGCCCAGGAATACTGGTCGGTCGAGGCCGATCTGGCTGCCGACAGCCCCCCCTTCACGACCCGGCTGGTCAAACACGCCGGCAAGCGGGTGCAGCGCCTCGACATCACCTCCGAGGCCATGGCCAACGCGGCGCGCGACGCCATCAAGGCGGGCAGTTTCACCATCAGGTCGATCGAGAAGAAGCCGGTCAAGCGCAGCCCCTCGCCCCCCTTCACCACCTCGACCCTGCAGCAGGAGGCCGCGCGCAAGCTCGGCTTCACCGCCCAGCGGACCATGCAGGCGGCGCAGAAACTGTATGAGGGCGTCGACGATACCGGCGGCCTGATCACCTATATGCGGACCGACGGCCTGTCGGTCAGCCCCGAGGGCATCGCCCAGGCGCGCGAGGTCATCGCCGACCGGTTCGGTCCGGCCTACGTTCCGGAACAACCTCGATATTACAAGACCAAGGTCAAGAATGCTCAGGAGGCGCACGAAGCCATCCGGCCGACCAACCTGACGCGCCACCCGGACAGTTTGCGGCTCGAGGGCGACCTGTCGCGGCTGTATGAGCTGATCTGGAAGCGGATGATCGCGAGCCAGATGGAGTCGGCGCGGCTGGACCGGACCACGGTCGACGTCGAGACGCCGGACGGCCAGACCGGCCTGCGCGCAACGGGCCAGGTCGTCGCCTTCGACGGGTTCATCGCCGTCTATGAAGAGGGCCGCGACGACAAGCCCAAGGACGGTGTCGATGACGAGGACGACACGACCCGCCTGCCCGCGCTGAAGGAAGGCGCTGTGGCCAAGGTCGAGGCGATCCGCACCGATCAGCATTTCACCGAGCCGCCGCCGCGCTTCTCGGAAGCGACGCTGGTGAAGAAGCTGGAAGAGCTCGGCATCGGTCGGCCTTCGACCTACGCCTCGATCCTGACCACCCTGCGCGATCGCGAATATGTTCGCATGGACAAGAACCGGTTCATTCCCGAGGACAACGGGCGGCTGGTCACGGCCTTCCTCGAACAGTTCTTCACCCAGTGGGTCGAGTACGACTTCACCGCCGCGCTGGAGACCCGGCTGGACGAGGTCTCGGCCGGGGACCTGGACTGGAAGGTCGTGCTGCGCGACTTCTGGAGCCAGCTGAAGCCGGCGACGGACGCCGTGACGGCGCGGCAGGGCGTGATCGACGAGCTGGACACGGCCATCGGACCCTTCCTGTTCCCCGACAAGGGCGACGGCGCCGACGCGCGGCTCTGCCCCCTGTGCAAGACCGGGCGGCTGCATCTGAAGGCCAGCTTCAAGATGAAGTCGTCCTTCATCGGCTGCTCCAACTATCCCGAATGCCGTTACACGCGCGGCTTCGGCGCCGCGACCGGCGTCGAGGACGGCGGCGACCGGGATCTGGGCGTCGATCCGGCGACCGGCGCGCCGGTGGCGCTGAAGATCGGGCGGTTCGGCCCCTATGTCGAAACCACCATCCCCGGCGAGGAGAAGCCGAAACGGTCATCCCTGCCCAAGGGCTGGTCGCCGGCGAGGCTGGCGCTGGAACAGGCGTTGCGCCTGCTGGCCCTGCCGCGCGAGGTCGGGATCCATCCGGAGGACGGCAAGCCGATCTCGGCGGGCTTGGGCCGTTACGGGCCGTTCGTGCTGCACGCGGGGACCTACGCCAATGTCGCGGACATCGACGAGGTGTTCGACATCGGCCTGAACCGCGCCGTGGTGCTGCTGGCCGAGAAGCGGGCGGGCAAGTTCGCGGGACGCGGGGCGGCGACAGCGCCGCTG
The DNA here is from genome assembly GCA_030856285.1 of Pseudomonadota bacterium. Classification (GTDB taxonomy): domain Bacteria; phylum Pseudomonadota; class Alphaproteobacteria; order Caulobacterales; family Caulobacteraceae; genus Brevundimonas. The sequence goes on along the minus strand of JALYPS010000387.1, from coordinate 1,359 downwards.
AAGGACCTCGGCGCCCACCCGGAGACGGGCGAGCCGGTGCACGTCATGGCCGGGCGCTTCGGCCCCTATGTGAAGTCGGGCAAGATCAACGCCACGCTGCCCAAGGGCACGGCGCCCGAGGATCTAACCATGGAGCAGGCGCTGCCGCTGCTGGCCGCCCGCGCGGCGGCCGCGCCGGCCAAGGGCAAGAAGGCTCCGGCGGCGAAGAAGGCGGCTCCGAAGAAGGCGGCGGCGAAGAAGCCCGCAGCGAAGAAGAAGCCCGCCGCGAAGAAGGTCCAGGCCTAGGGCTTCAGCAGCCGGTCGCGCGCCGCATTGAGACGGGAGGCGAGGCCTTCCGTGCCGCCCTGATCGGGGTGGGCGCGGCCCATCAGCCGTTTCCAGGCGGTGTTGATCTCCTGCGGCGTGGCGGCGGCGGCGACGCCGAGCAACGACCGGGCCTCGGCCTCACTCATCGCTTCGGAACGCGGCGCCACGACACGCTGGCGCGAGGCGACGGTCAGCCACAGGCCCGCGCCAATCAATCCGGCGGCCGGGAGCCAGGCGCCGCGGAAAGCCACAAGCGCGCCGGCGCCGATCAGCACCGCGCTGAACAGGGTCGCGGCGACCCGCCACGGGGCCCGGCCGGGGCGCTCGCTGTGACGGCCCAGACGGATCAGCGCCCAGACCGCTATGGCCGCCAGGACCAGCCAGGCGAGGTTCAAGGGGTCACGCCGCCGCGTCCAGCGGGGCGTCCAGCGCGCTGCCGTCCAGCCCGAGGGCCAGCATCAGATTGCGCATCTCCTGCCGCGCCGCGACATGGGCCAGTGAGACAGCGACGGGCCGAACCTCATTGGACAGGTCGGCGACGGTCAGGCCGAAGGGGAAGAGTTCCCGATAGATGACCCGATCGCGCAGGCCGGGGCCGATGCGGAAGCCGACACGCCGCGCCAGTTTCTCCATCCGCTCCTCGAGCCGCTGCCGGTTGCGGGCGGCGGCGACGGCCATGCGGTTGACGACCACGATCCAGTCGATGGTCGCATGGCGGCCCTCGGTGATCGCCCGGTGCTTGCGGGCCTCCCAGACGCTTTCGGAATAGATCGAAGGCTTGAGCAACTCGAGGGTGACCGGATCAATCTGACCCAGCAGATCGAAGTCGACGAAGCTGTCGTTCATCGGGGTGACGATCTGGTCGGCGAGACCGTGGGCCGTGCGCGACAGCAGGGTGTCGCCGCCGGGGGTGTCGATCAGGATTACGTCGGCCTCGGCCCGGGCCTGGGCGATGGCGGCCTGAAAGCGGACCAGCTGTTCCTGCTCGTCTGCCTTGGCCAGCGCCTTGCCGTCGCCCATGGCGGGCTCGACCGGCATCGGCAGGAGCTGATC
>JALYPS010000324.1 GCA_030856285.1 Pseudomonadota bacterium | reverse complement strand
CCACCACGCCCGACCGGCTGCCGTTGGCCGGCACCGTACCAGGCGTCGAAGGCCTGTTTGTGCTCGGAGGGCTGGGGTCGCGCGGCTTTTGCGCCGCGCCCCTGCTGGCCGAGCATGTCGCGGCCCTCGCGACCGGCGCGCCGTCGCCGCTGCCGGCGGTGCTGGCGGCGCGGGTCGATCCGTTGCGGAACGCTATCGCCGGAGCCCTTGTGCAACCGACTGGCAAGGCGGACGATTGAGGTTCCGGTTCCTTGAGGAGACCCCCATGCGCACCCTCGCCTTCGCCGCTCTCGGCGCCCTCACCTTTCTGACCTCCTGCGCTCCCGTCGATCGTGGCGGCATGGCCGGTGACCCGCCGCCGCGCGCCCGACAGTGTTTCAGCGTCCGTCAGGTGGACAATTTCGAACAGGGCCGGCCCGATCAGGTCTTCCTGCGGGTGGGCCGCACCGACGTCTATGAGCTCAACGCGGCCGGCGGTTGCCCGGACATGGACTTCGCCAACCGCATGGCCCTGATCCCCGACGGCGGCACGGTCGGCACGCGTCTGTGCACCGACGACTGGGCCCGGATCGTGGTGCCCGGATCGACGTCCCAGACCTCGGTCTGCCGCGTGCGGGTCAGCCGCAAGCTGACCGCCGATGAGATCGCGGCCCTGCCGGCCAACCATCGCCCCTAGGTTTTCTGGGCGTAGCCGAGGCGCTGGTTGAGTTTCTCGATCAGGTCGATGGCCGTGTCGGCGATGACCGAGCCGGGCGGATAGACGGCGGCCGCGCCCATGTCGATCAGGGTCTGGACGTCCGACGGCGGGATCACCCCGCCGACCACGATCATGATGTCGGGGCGACCCAGCTTCTCCAGCTCGGCTTTGAGTTCGGGCACGAGGGTCAGGTGGCCCGCGGCCAGGGATGAGGCCCCGACGGCGTGGACATTGCCGGCCACCGCGTCGCGGGCGGCTTCGGCCGGGGTCTGGAACAGCGAACCGGCGGTAGCCTCCAGCCCGAGGTCGCCATAGGCGGTGGCGATGACCTTCTGGCCGCGGTCGTGGCCATCCTGGCCGAGCTTGGCGATCAGGATGCGCGGCGGGCCGCCGTCGTTGTCGACGAAGGCGGCGACCATGTCGCGGGCGCGGCTGATCTTCGGATCGTTGCCGGCCTCGCGGGCATAGACGCCGCGGGCGGTCTTCACCATCGCCACATGGCGGCCGAAGGCGGCTTCGAGCGCGTCCGAAATCTCGCCGACAGTGGCATAGGCCCGCGCCGCCTGCACCGAGAGCTCGAGCAGGTTGGCGTCGCCCTTGGCGCCCGTCGTCAAGGCGTCCAGAGCGGCCTGCGTCTTCGCCTCGTCGCGTTCGGCGCGCAGGCGTTTCAGCTTGTCGATCTGGGCCGCGAGCACGGCGGCGTTGTCGACCTTGAGCATGGGGATGTCGTCGACGGCGTCGGACAGGTAGCGGTTCACGCCGACAACGGTCTGCTGGCCGGTGTCGATCCGAGCCTGGGTGCGGGCCGAGGCCTCCTCGATCCGCATCTTGGGCACGCCGGCCTCGATGGCTTTGGCCATGCCGCCCAAGGCCTCGACCTCGGCCATCAGCACGCGGGCCTTGCTGGCCAGTTCGTGGGTCAGGCGTTCGACGTAGAAGCTGCCGCCCCATGGATCGATGACCCGGGTCAGGCCGGTCTCCATCTGCAGTAGCAGCTGGGTGTTGCGCGCGATCCGTGCCGAGAAGTCGGTCGGCAGGGCGAGGGCTTCGTCCAGCGCGTTGGTATGCAGGCTCTGCGTCTGACCGCCGGCCGCCGCCATGGCCTCGACCATGGTGCGGGGCACATTGTTGAACACGTCCTGCGCCGCCAGCGACCAGCCGGAGGTCTGGCAGTGGGCGCGCAGGGACAGGGAACGCGGGTCCCTGGCGCCGAATTTCGAGACGGCCTCGGCCCACAGCAGGCGGCCGGCGCGCAGCTTGGCCACCTCCATGAAATAGTTCATGCCGATGGCCCAGAAGAAACTCAGGCGCGGCGCGAACCGGTCGACGTCCATGCCCGCCGCGACCCCCGCCTTCAGGTATTCGACGCCGTCCGCGAGGGTGTAGGCCAGCTCCAGATCGGCCGAGGCCCCGGCCTCCTGCATGTGATAGCCGCTGATCGAGATGGAGTTGAATTTGGGGGTGTGCTCGGCGGTCCAGGCGAAGATGTCCGACACGATCCGCATCGAGGGTTCAGGCGGATAGATGTAGGTGTTGCGGACCATGAACTCCTTAAGGATGTCGTTCTGGATGGTCCCGGTCAGGGCGGCGTGCGGCACGCCCTGCTCCTCGGCCGCGACGACATAGAGGGCCAGGATCGGCAGGACGGCGCCGTTCATGGTCATGGACACCGACATCTGATCCAGCGGGATGCCGTCGAACAGGGTCCGCATGTCGAGGATGCTGTCGATGGCCACCCCGGCCATGCCGACGTCGCCCTTAACCCGCGGGTGGTCGGAATCGTAGCCCCGGTGGGTGGCCAGATCGAAGGCGATCGACAGTCCCTTCTGACCGGCGGCGAGGTTGCGGCGATAGAAGGCGTTGGACGCCTCGGCGGTCGAGAAGCCGGCGTACTGGCGAATGGTCCACGGGTTGGACGCATACATGGTCGGATAGGGCCCGCGACCGTAAGGCGCGATGCCGGGCAGACCATGAATGAAGTCGAGACCCTGAACCGCGTCGGGACCGTAGGCGGTCTCGACGGTCAGGCCCTCGGGGGTGTTCCAGACGTCGCGCGCGGGGCCGGCGCCCGTCGGGCCCAGGTCGAGCGGAATGCGGGTGAAGTCGGGGGCGCTCATCGGCCGGCCTCCCACGCCTGCGTCTCGAACGGTGCGGAGAAGCGGACCGGAACCAGCGGGTCGCAGGCGTCGCCGCCGGTCTGGGGGCGGGCTGCGACATCGGCCTCGAACGGCGCGGGGCGAGGATCGGGGTCGATGAATTTGGTCACGCCGACCAGCTGGGCGGCGCCGCTCGCCAGAGCCGCCTCACGTTCGGCGCGGGCCGCGGCGACGCGGTCCTGAACCCCGCCGGTCTTCAGCGAGACGATCAGGCCGCCCTCGCCCTCGATACGCTGGAACTCGGCCCAGCCGGCCCCGGCCAGATCGCGGGTGCGGGCGTCGAGGAACCATGACCCGGCCGCCGGATCGTCGACCCGGCCCAGATGGGCCTCCTCCATCAGCACGGCCTGGGTGTTCCTCGCCTGCCGCCGGGCGAAGGCGTCGGAACGGCCGTTGGCGCGCGACAGGCCGTCCAGCACCACGGCGTCCGCCCCGCCGACCGCCCCCGCATAGCCCGCCGCCGTCAGCCGCAGCAGGTTGGGCCAGGGGTCGCGCGCCGACAGCATCCGCCGCGACGACCGCGCCTCGATCACGGCGGGCGTCTCGACGCCGAACGCCTTTGCGAGGGAGCGCCACATCAGCCGCAAGGCCCGGACCTTGGCGAGGCCGTCGAAATATTCCTGGTCCAGCGAGACGCCCAGCACCGTCCCCGTCAGCGCTGCCTCAGGCGTCATCCCGGCCGCGACCGCCGCGCGGAGCAGGGCGACCGCGTTTGCTGCGACGAAACCGAGTTCCTGCCCGATCGAGCCGCCGGCCTCGTGCACGACCCGGCCGCTGGCGAGGAAGAAGGAGGCCTCGGGATAGGCGCCCGCATGGCGCGCCGCCGTATTGGCGGCGAGCGTCAGATGCGCCTCGATCGCGCGCGGCGCGGCGCCGGTTTCGGCGAAGGCCGAGATTGGGTCCATGTGGAACATGAGTTTCGCGCGCGGCGAGCCCTTGGCCGCCACGGCCAGCGCATTGGCCGCCTCCGGCCCGTCCAGCCCGGCGTCGAGGCCGACCGCCGCCAGCTCCAGCGCCACGCCGTCGAGCGCCCGGGCCAGCGGTTCGGAATCCGCCAACACCGCCCCCTTCAGCAGGACGGAGGCCGCGCCGCCTTCCAGATCGGCCAAGGCCGCTGTATTGACCGCGCTTGCCTCGTCGCCCTCGATCAGGGTCCGCACATCCCAGGCCCGACCGTCTGAATCCGAGGGCCGGGGCGCAGAGAGCGCCGCGCCGCCGGTCACCGCGGCATAAAGCGGCCGCACCGCCAGACCGTCGGCATCCAGATGCACGAGGCTTTCCAGCGGCCGGTCCTTCAGCGCCTTTTCGGCCAGGCCGCGCCAGTCTGCGGGAGAGGGGATTGGAAATAGATCGGCCATCCGCCTCTAATGCGGCGCTCGCGCGCGCCGGTCCAGACCCGGCTCATCGCCTTTTCGCCACCAACAGAGTTGCGGTTTAAGGTAGCGCTTCCAACATAGGGTGCATCGATCCCCCAGGAGCCTCCCATGGCAGACCTCTCAGCCTTCCCGATCACCCGCCGCTGGCCCGCGCAGCATCCCGACCGACTGCAGCTCTATTCGCTGAACACGCCCAATGGCGTGAAGGTCTCGATCATGCTGGAAGAGATCGGACTGCCCTATGAGCCGCATCTGGTCGATATCGGGAAGGACGAGACGTGGGGGCCGGAGTTCCTGTCGCTGAACCCCAACGGTAAGATCCCGGCGATCCTTGATCCCGACGGGCCGGGTGGAAAGCCATTCGCCCTGTTCGAGTCAGGCGCCATCCTTGTCTATCTGGCCGAGAAGACCGGGAAGCTGCTCCCGACCGATCCCACCGCCCGGTATGAGACCCTGCAGTGGGTCATGTTCCAGATGGCCGCCATCGGTCCGATGTTCGGCCAGCTCGGCTTCTTCCATAAGTTCGCCGGCAAGGCGTACGCGGACAAGCGTCCGCTGGAGCGCTATGTCGCGGAATCGAAGCGGCTTCTCGGCGTGCTGGAGACCCGGCTGGAAGGCCGCGACTGGATCATGGGCGATTATTCGATCGCGGATGTCGCGACGCTGGGCTGGGTCCGCAACCTGATTGGGTTCTACGAGGCGCGCGATCTGGTTGAGTTTGATGCCCTGACCAATGTGCCGGCCTGGCTGGAGCGCGGTCTGGCGCGGCCGGCGGTTCAGCGCGGGCTGGAGATTCCGCCGCGGGGCTGACGCGAACCGGTCAGCGAGGGTCGAACGACTTGTGCTCACCTGTCGGTGCGACGAACAGCCTGTCGCAGCGCTCGGCCGCATCGGTCAGGAGGATGACCTCGAAATCATCGCCCGAGGCGTCGAGCACCTGGGCGGCGAACGCATCGAACGCCGCCTCATGACCGGGACGTCCGTACAGCAAGACCCCGTCCCTGGCGTCCACGACGCCATAAGCCGGGGCACCTTCGAGAAGGGTTTCAAGGTTGAGCGCCATTGAGAGGCAATCCGCCAACCGCGCAAAGGTTTCCTGCCGGGAGAAACGGGGAGCAGCGGGACCGATGTGAGAGAAGGAATGGTGGACGCGACAGGGATTGAACCTGTGACCCCCTCGATGTCAACGAGGTGCTCTCCCGCTGAGCTACGCATCCGCCAAGACGGTTCCGAGGAAGCCCCGGAACGGGAAGGAGCGGTCTATAACCCCTAGGGCCCGCCGACCGCAAGGGCGAAACCGGGGCAAGTCTGTTTCAAATCAAGCCCTGCGCTCAAGCAGCGAGCGACCGCATCGCGAGCGTTAGCACCCAAAAAACCTAGGCGGCGACCATCCGCTCGACCTCGCCGACGAGGTCGCGCAGGTGGACGGGCTTGGCCAGCACCTTGGCCTGCGGGCTGGCCTGGGCGGCCGAGAGAGCCACGGCGGCGAAGCCGGTGATGAACATGATGCGGATGCCGGGCTGGCGAGCGGCGGCGACGCGCGCCACCTCGATGCCGTCGGCGCCGGGCATGACGATATCGGTCAGCAACAGGTCCCATGGGCCCTGGTCGAGGGCGTCGATGGCGTCGTCGCCATTCTCGCAATCGACCACGGAATGGCCGGCGCGCTCGAGCGCCCGGGTCAGGAAACCGCGAAGCGAGTGATCGTCTTCCGCCAGTAGAATTCGCGCCATGTCGTCGTCCGCCCCGCTCGTCTTTCGGCAAAGCTACGTCGCGACTGGTAAACCCGCCATGAAAATCACCGGTCTGGCGAAGCAGGCGGCTGTGGAGGACTGAACGAAACAGGCTATGGCGTCGGCATGGATCAGGACGCGGACGGAGCGGAAGGCAGCGGCGGCGACGCCTTCGTCGTTCTGCGCCCGCGAACGCCCGGCCGGTTTGTCTTCGCCTCGCCCCACTCGGGCACGATCTATCCGTCGGGGATGGGCGCCGATCCGGCCTTGGCCGAAAGAAGTCTGCGCAGCGCCGAGGACGCCCTGGTCGACCGGTTGATCGCGCCCGGCGCGGATCTGGGCGCGACGGTGGTGTTGGGCCGGCTGGGCCGGGCCTGGGTCGATCTGAACCGTGATCCGGCCGATCTGGACCCGGTGCTGATCGCGGGGGCCGCCGATGGCGATGTCTCGGCCCGGACAGCGGCCGGATACGGCGTCATTCCACGCCTGACCGGAGATGGGCGGGCCCTGTACGACCGGCGTCTGACGCTGGAAGAGGCGAGCGATCGGATCGCGCGGACCCATGCGCCCTATCATCAGGCGCTGGCCAACGGGATGGAGGCGGCGCGAGCGCGGCACGGCGAGGCGGTGCTGGTGGACTGGCACTCGATGCCTGCGCGCGCGACACAGGCGGCGGGCGGGGCGCGGGGGCCGGACGTCGTGCTGGGCGACCGGCACGGCTCGTCGTGTTCGGCGGAACTGACGCGGCGGCTGCGGCGGGCGTTTGAGGCGCTGGGCTGGCGGGTGGCGTTGAACCAGCCCTATGCGGGCGGCTGGACCACCCAGAGCTGGGGGCGTCCGTCAGAGGGATTCCACGCCATCCAGATCGAACTGAACCGGGCGTTGTATTTCGACGAGGCGGTCCGGTCGCCGGGTCCCGGCTGGTCGCGCACCGAAAAGGGCGTGGCGCGGGTCATCGCCGACCTGCTGGCGGGGGCATAAAAAAAGCCGCGCCCGAGGGCGCGGCATGAAGTCTATAGGGAGGAAACGCCCAGAAGGGCATGACGCCCGAAGGCGTCAGAAACGAAGCTAGGTTGCAGCGCACAAATCGTCAAGCAACTATCTCGCAACTGCGTTCACGCAGTGTAACCGCTTTTATGCCGTCAGGCCCGCTCCAGCAGCCGGCGTGCGCTGCGGATGGCGCGGGCGGCCGGCGAACCCGCCTGACGCCAGACCATCAGACAAAAGACGGCGGTCACGCCGAGCGCCAGCCACAGCGGCCCAAACAGCCAGGCCGCTGCGGCCAGCGCGAAATAGTATCCCCGCACGCCCTGGCTGAAGGCGCTCAGCGCCGGGTTCAACAGATTGCCCGCCGCCTCGCCGAGCGCCGCCCTGTCACCCTCGGTATGCACTTCCGGGGCGGCGCCGATCAGGGCGAGGGCGTAGTTCAACTGTCTGATTGACCAGATGAAATCCAGCAGGCCACGGGCCAGGCAGAGGAGCACCAGCGCCAGTTTGGCCTCGAGCAACTTCATCGGAACGTCCTCGGCCCCGACCGAGGCGAACCCTTCAAGCGCCTGTTCGCCGCCGAACAGCACGCTGGCCACCGCCGCGATCAACAACAGGTTGGTCGAGGCGAAAAAGCCGCCGGAATTGATGGTGTGGCCCATCAGGTTGCTGTCGACGAGACGGATTTCGCGATGGGTCATGGCCGTCATCCACACGCGCCGAATGACCAGCATGTCGTCGTTCAGTGTGCCGCTGCGCCGGGCCAGCAGGGCCAGAAGCGGGCCGTAGCCAAGCCAGCACAGGATGAAGAGGGCCAGAGCCAGCCAGTCGAACAGGGTCATGGAATGCTCCTCCATCGTCCATCGTCGCGCACGTCGGTCCCGCGCTCAAGCAGCGAGCGACCGCGTCGCGAGCGGTGGCGCAAAGCGTCCTGCCTTGCTTCGGGCGCCATGCGAGCCTATCACGCCCGCCACTTTCGTATCGCACTGCACCATAATCGAGCGCGCCATGAATATCGACGCCATTCCCGTCGGACCGAATCCGCCCTGGGACGTCAATGTGATCATCGAGATTCCGCAGGGCGGCCTGCCGGTGAAATACGAGATGGACAAGGCGTCCGGCGCCCTGTTCGTCGACCGCTTCCTGCACACCGCCATGTACTATCCGGGCAACTACGGTTTCATCCCGCACACCCTGTCGGACGACGGCGACCCCTGCGATGTGATTGTGTTGAACCCGACACCGGTCGTGCCGGGCTGCATCATCCGCTCGCGCCCGATCGGCGTGCTGAAGATGGAAGACGAGGCCGGCGGCGACGAAAAGATCCTGGCCGTGCCGGTCGACAAGCTGAACCCCTATTACACGGACATCGCCAGCTACCGGCAGTTGCCGACCATCATGGTCGAGCAGATCGAGCATTTCTTCACCCGCTACAAGGATCTGGAGAAGAACAAGTCGGTCACCGTCAAGGGCTGGGGCGACGCCGGCGAGGCCGCCGAACTGATCGCCTTGGGCATGCGCGCGCATCAGGAGAAGCTGAAGGTCGCCGTCTCCAGGGCCGCCAACGCGGCCTGAGCCTTCCCCGGCCGACAGCGACGGGCTAGGGAAACCCATGGCCGCCGCCGAGACCCCTGCAGACGTCTTCAAGCGCGCCCTCGCCCATGCGGCGCGGGCGCTGGCGGAGCAGTCCGAGCTGGAGGTGGTGTTCGGCTCTGACGGCCCAAGGCTGTCCAACGGCGTCCTGACCCTGCCGCACCCACCGCGTGATCCGGGCGGGCCCGAGAGCGCGACCCTGCGCGGTCAGGCCGACCGGCTGGCGCTGCGTCTGGCCAACCATGACGAGGCCCTGCACGCCCGCCTGCGCCCGATCGACAGCCGCGCCGCCGAGGTGTTCGAGGCGGTGGAGCAGGCCCGGGTCGAGGCCGTGGGGTCGCAGTCCCTGGCCGGGGTTCGGGCTAACATGGGCGCGGCCCTGCTGACGCGCCTGGAGAAAATGGGGGCCCTGCGCGCAACCGAGGCCGAGCGGGTTCCGGTGGCCGAGGCCGTGGCCCTGCTGGTGCGCGAGCGGCTGACCGGCCAACGCGCGCCCGACGGCGCGGGGGCCATGCTGGACCTGGTCCGCACCGCCATGGAGAACAAGGCCGGCCCCAAACTCAACGCCCTCGCCGAGGTCGCGGGCAATCAGGTCGCCTTCGCGGACCGGCTGAAGGACGTTCTGCGCGCGCTCGATCTCGACCCCGGCGACGGGCGGGGGGACGACGCCTCCGACGACGAGGGCGACGACGAGGCCGATCCGCAGTCGCCCGACGCCGCGGACGATCAGGACGAGGAGGACGACGCCGGCGGCGGTGAAGGCCAGACCATGGACGGCTCGGCCGACGACCAGAGCCAGGGCGATGAGCGCGACGCCCGGCCGGACGGCTCAGCGGGCGATCCGGACGGGGAAGCGTCGGACGACGGGCCCGACGTCAACGAGGGCGCCCTGCCCAACCGCCAGCAGACCGCCGACGACGGGCGCGCCATCGACGCCTATCGCGTCTTCACCACCGCCTATGACGAGGTCGTGGACGCCGCCGACCTGTGCGACCCCAATGAGCTGGAGCGGCTGCGCGCCCTGCTGGACCAGCAGCTGACGGCCCTGTCCTCGGTGGTGGCGCGGCTGGCCAACAAGCTGCAGCGCCGGTTGATGGCGCAGCAGAACCGCAGCTGGCATTTCGATCTTGAAGAGGGAGTGCTGGACACCGCCCGCCTGACCCGGATCATCACGGATCCCACCTCGCCGCTCAGCTTCAAGGCCGAGAGCGAGAGCCCGTTCCGCGACACGGTGGTGACCCTGTTGCTGGACAACTCCGGCTCGATGCGCGGGCGGCCGATCATGGTGGCGGCGGTCTGCGCCGACATCCTGGCCCGGACGCTGGAACGCTGCGGCGTCAAGGTCGAGATCCTCGGCTTCACCACCCGGGCATGGAAGGGCGGACAGGCGCGCGAGGCCTGGATCACGGCGGGCAAACCCGCCAATCCGGGCCGGCTGAACGACCTGCGCCACATCATCTACAAGTCGGCGGATTCGCCTTGGCGGCGGGCCAAAAAGAGCCTCGGCCTGATGATGCGCGAGGGACTGCTGAAAGAAAACATCGACGGCGAGGCCCTCACCTGGGCGCACGAACGTTTACTGGGGCGGACCGAGGCGCGACGCATCCTGATGGTCATCTCCGACGGATCGCCGGTTGACGATTCGACCCAGTCGGCCAATGCGGCCCTGTATCTGGACAAGCACCTGCGTCAGGTGATCGCCGAGATCGAGACCCGGTCGCCGGTGGAGCTGATCGCAATCGGCATCGGCCATGACGTCACCCGCTGGTATCGCCGTGCGGTCACCATCGTCGATGTCGAACAGCTGGCGGGCGTGATGATCGAGAAGCTGGCCGAACTGTTCGAAGGCGAGCCCAAGGCGGCCCCCGCGCGGCGACGGAAGGCGGCGTGAAGAGGTTCGCCGCCCTCGCCATCGCCCTGCTTCTGCCCGGCTGCGCCGGAGCCCTCGTCCTCTCCGAACCCGGACTTCCGACGCCCGATGGGTGGACCCCCGTCGCCGCTGAAACCCGCACCCTCGGCCTCGGCCTGCCCGGGGGAGCGCGGCTGGCGCCGGGCGTGCGGTTCGCCGGCGGACTTCAGATCGTCACCCCGCCCGGGCACAGGCTCCACGGCCTGTCGGATCTCAAACTGGTTGGCGGCGACCTTCTGGCGGTCACCGACGCCGGCGATCTGGTGCGGGCGACGCTCGTGCCCGACCGGCGGGGACGTCCGGCGAGGCTGTCGAATGTTCGACTGCGCCCCCTGACGGGACTCGACGGCCAGCCCTTCCCGACCAAGTCAGACGGTGACGCGGAAGGTCTGGCGATCGGCGCGACTGAGATGCTGCTCGTCTCTTTCGAACAGCAACCGCGGCTGTGGTCCTATGGCCGACTGAACGCGTTGCAGGCCCGGCCAACGCCCTGGGCGGTTCCGTCAGTTGCGGCGGGAAACAGCGGCCTGGAAGCGCTCGCGACGGCCGACGCCGGCGCTGTCAGGGTGGCGGCGGAGAGCGGCGGAATCTGGGACTGCACGCCGGACGCCTGTCGCGAGCGGGCCGCGCCGCCGCTCCAACCGATTGCTGTCAGCGATTGGCGCATCACCGGCATGGACCGCGATCCCCGGGGGGAAGGCTGGTTCGTCGTCGAGCGCCGCTATCGGGAGCCCTTGGACATGAGGGCGCGCATCCGTCGCATGGACGCGGCGGGCGCGCTGGGGCCGGTGTTGGTCGAGTTGGGGTTGCCGTCAACGACCGACAATTTCGAAGGCATGGCCGCAGCGACTCGCGAGGGGGCGACGCGCCTCTACATCCTGTCCGACGACAACGACAATCCGAGGCAGCGCACGCTGTTGTTGGCCTTCGACGTGATTTCAGACCGCTGAGGTCAGCTGTCCGGCACGCGCGCGCCCTGCATCCGGCGCAGCATCTCGCGGCTGGCGGCCCGTTCTTCGGCGGTCTGGGCCGCATTGCGGCAGACCCGACGGCCGAAGCGCGATCCCGTGACGGGTTCGGTCCGGCAGACCAGGGCGGTCTCCGCAGCCGGTCGTGTCGCGCTGGTCGCGGGAACGGCCTCAGCGGGGGGCGCGGTTGGCGCGGTGGCGGGGGTTTGCTGGATCAATGCAAGCGAGGCGAACAAAACAACGGGCGACAACACCAGGACTCTCCTGTGAACTTTGGGCGGCGGCACAATGCCGGATGGAGGGAATTTCGCAACCCGCGCGCGAGATCAGAATCGTTCGCTGACCTTGATGGCGGCCCGGCATCCTGCCTTGATCACAGCGCTCAAAAGCCCGTAGCCCGGGGCTTCGCGGGCGCCGTGTTCGACCGCATGGCCATGATGTACCAGTTCATCTTCGCGGAAGACCGACAGTTCGGCGGCCAATGTCGGGTCGCGGTCCTTCAGTTCCGCGATCTGGTCGGCGTAGTGTTCCTCGATGACGCTCTCGACTGCCTCGGTGCAGGCGTGGGCGGCCTTCTCGCCCATCAGGGCGGTGCCGGTCCCCAGCGCCATGGCGGCCAGTCGCCAGACCGGCGTCATCACCGTCGGGCGCACCCGTTCGGCGTTGAGCAGCGCGTCGAACCGGGCCAGGTGGACGGCTTCCTGGGCCTGCATCTCGCCCATGTCGGCGGCTACGGCCTCGCGGCCCGCGCGACCCTCGAACACCGCCCGCTGGGCGCGGTAGATGTGGACCGCGGCGTATTCCCCGGCATGATCCACGCGCAGGATCTCGGCGCGCCGACGGCGGCTCGCGGCCCGGCCGGGGCGAGCCAGCGGGATGCGATGATTGTCCGCAGAATCAGATACGGGGCGCTCTGGCATCCTTGGGCCTCTTGGCGGCGAGCAGGCTGAACACGGCCAGGGCGGTCGAGATCAGTGCGTTCCACCCTGCCATGGACAGGCCGAGGAAGCGCCACGTCACCGCGTCGCACATGACGACCTGTTCGATCGGGCCGGTGCCCAGGGCGAGGGCCGCCAGGCTTTCGAGGTTGATGTCGCCGCCGCCAGAGCAGGTCGCGGGCAGGTCCCACCATTTCATCTCGCCGCCCATGTGGAACACGGCGGTCACCGCGCCGGTGGCGAAGACGACAGCGAGCATGAAGGCGGCGATGCGCGGCGTGCCGCGGCTGCCGCGGCTGATCACATGCCACAGGGTGGCGACCAGGGCGATGGCGACGGCGCCCCAGTAAACCTCACGCTGTTTGAGGCAGAGATTGCAGGGGGCGAGGCCTCCGAACCGCTCGAACGCATGCGCCGCGCCCAGCAGGGCCAGGGAGGCCGCCAGGGCGAAGGCGGTCCACCACCGCGTCAGGAGTCGATACAGGCCTCTCATCGGACGACGTTCATAGCCGTGCCCGGACGCCGCGTCGATGAGGCTCGCCCGATCAGAGCAGCTTCACCGCAACGATGGCGCCGACTAGCACCGCCAGGCCGATGACGGTCCACATGGCCAGCCGCTTCTCGACCATTTCCAGCATGGCCGGACCCCAACGCTTCAGCACGAAGGCCTCGGCGAAGAAGCGGCCGCCGCGGGTCACGACGCAGAGCGCCACGAAGAGCGGGAAGTTGAACTGGAAGATGCCCGAGGCGATGGTGATCAGCTTGAACGGGATCGGGGTCAGGCCCTTGATCAGGATCACCCAGGCGCCGTGCTGCTGGAACAGGGCCTTGGACGCCTCGAAGGTGTCGGCCTTGCCCAGCCAGGTCAGGATCATCATCCCGACATCGGTCAGGAAATAGCCGATGGCGTAACCCAGGATGCCGCCGAGCACCGACGCCAGGGTGCAGACTCCGGCGTAGAAATACGCCCGGTCCGGCCGCGCCAGGATCATCGGCGCCAGCATGACATCGGGCGGAATGGGGAAGAAGGAGCTTTCGGCGAAGGAGACCGCCGCCAGCGCCGGCGTGGCGTGTTTGCTGCGGGCGAGGGCGAAGACCCAGTCGTAGAGCTTGCGAAGCATGTGTGTCCCGGAAAGGCCGAAGGTCGCGTCTAGCAGGCCCGGGCGACGGGCGCACCCGTCGAAACCGTCCGTTATTCGCGGTCGCGGCGAAGGGTCGCTATAGATCCGCCTCATGCCTCCCCGGGACGGATTTCCGCATGCGCTATCTGCACACCATGGTCCGGGTCACCGATCTCGCCGCCTCGCTGCGCTTCTGGTGCGACCTGCTCGGTCTCGAGGAGATGCGGCGGATGGAGAACGAGGCCGGGCGTTATACGCTGGTCTTCCTCGCCGCGCCCGCGGACCGCGCGCGCTCGGAGGCCGAACGGTCGCCCGAGGTCGAACTGACCTTCAACTGGGATCCCGAGCCCTATGGCGGCGGGCGCAATTTCGGCCATCTGGCCTACAAGGTCGATGACATCCATGCCGCCTGCCAGCGGTTGATGGACGGCGGCGTCGTCATCAACCGCCCGCCCCGCGACGGCCGCATGGCTTTTGTCCGCTCGCCGGACGGCATCTCCATCGAACTGCTGCAGGAGGGCGCCGCCCTGACGCCTGCCGAGCCGTGGGTGTCGATGCCCAATACCGGGAGCTGGTGAGCTCGCCCGGGTCGAGAATACACCCTGTCCCGGAAAGGCGTGACGCCGGTCCGGAATTGCGCGGGCTGAGCCTCTTTTCGCCCGCTGTTCTATCGGCCGCTCCTGCGCCGGAGCCGCCGTGAAACCCTGTTGTCAAAGACCGCGCCGCCTTCCGGGGAGGGCGACGGGAGCATTTTACCGCGGGCACGAGGAACGATGGATGATTTCCGGCGGCGGGGGTCGGGAAGGGTGGAAACAGGGTCGAGAGGGGCGAGATTATACGGGGCGGGAAGACACGCGTCCTGACAGTTCCGTCACTTGCGCCCCGGCCTTCGCTCGGGGATGGTCGCGCCCTCAGTGTTTCCGGGGGTTCCCTTGCGCCGTCTGCTCGTCTCGTCCGCCGCCGCCGTCGCCCTGCTGGCGGGGCTCCCCGCCGTCGCTTCAGCGCAGGACCCCCACGCCGGTCATGCCGGGCATGCGGCGCCCGCCGTGGCCCAGAGCGAGGACGCGCGGCTGGCGGCGTTTTTCGAACAGGCGTTTCAGGAGCGGATCGCGCTGTCGCCGCAGCAGATGACCTCGCTGGGGATCAAGACCGACTATGACAAGCTGGACGACGCCACCGACGCGGCGGCGGCGCGGGCGCTGGCCCTGGCCGAGCGGCAGCTGTTGCAGCTGAACGACCAGTTCAACCCGCAGACCCTGAGCGCCGACAGCCGACTGTCGTGGCGGCTGTTCGAATACGGGGTGGAACAGGCGCGGCTGTCGAACCGCTGGCGCGACTGGGGCTACCAGTTCGCGGCCAACGGCAATCCGACGACGGGCCTGCCGGTATTCATGATCAACAACCACCGCGTCACCAGCGTCTCCGACGCCGAGGCCTATGTGGCGCGGCTGGTCGAGGCCGAACGGGTGATGGGCGAGATTTCGGCCACCCTGAGGGCGCGGGCCGCGGCGGGGGTGATCTCTCCGGCATTCGTGTTCGAGCCGACGCTGGCGAATACGGCGGCGATCATCTCGGGCGCCCCGTTCGACGACTCGGCCGACAACCCGGTCTGGGCCGATTTCCAGCGCAAGGTCGGCGCGCTGGAGGCGGATGCCGTGACGAAGGAGCGGTTGCTGGCCGAGGGGCGGGCGGCGCTGACGGGACCGTGGCGGAGGGGATACGAAGGCGTGCTGACAGCCCTGACGGAGGTCGGGGCGCAGGCCGCGGCCATGCCGGACAATGCGGGCGGGGTCTGGCGGCTGCCCGAGGGCGAGGCCTTCTACAACGCCCGCCTGCAGCTCTCGACCACCACCGACCTGACGGCGGACCAGATCCACGAGATCGGCCTCGCCGAGGTGGCGCGGCTGCAGGGCGAGATGCAGACCATCATGACCCGGGTCGGCTTCACCGGCTCACTGCAGGAGATGTTTGCATATCTGAAGACCGATCCGCGCTTCCAGTATCCGAACACGCCGGAGGGTAAGGAAACCTATCTGACCGATTCCCGGGCCTTTATCGCCCAGGTCATGGAGGCGGGCCCGCGCTGGTTCCACGACCTGCCCGAAGCGGCGCTGGAGGTCCGCGCGGTGGAAGCGTGGCGCGAGGCGACGGCCTCGGTCGCCTTCTACAACTCGCCCGCCGCCGACGGCTCAAGACCAGGCATCTACTACGTCAACCTGTCGGATATGACCCAGGTCCTGAAGCCCCAGATCGAGGCCATCAGCTATCACGAGGGGGCGCCCGGCCACCATTTCCAGATCGCATACGCCCAGGAGATGGAGAGCCTGCCGCGCTTCCGGCGCTTCGGCGGCTACGGCGCCTACGCCGAGGGCTGGGGCCTCTATTCGGAGCGGCTCGGCAAGGAGATGGGCTTCTATCAGGACCCGTATTCGGACTTCGGGCGGCTGTCGCTTGAGCTGTGGCGATCGGTGCGGCTGGTCACCGACACCGGCCTGCACGCCAAACGCTGGACCCGCGAACAGGCCATCGAATATTTCCAGCGGAATTCGCTGCTCAGCGAGCGCGACATCGTCAAGGAGGTCGAGCGCTATCTGACCAATCCGGGGCAGGCGACCAGCTACAAGATCGGCGAGCTGAAGATCATGGAGCTGCGCGCGCGGGCGCAGTCTGCGCTCGGCGCGCGCTTCGACATCCGCGACTTCCACGCGGTGGTTCTGGGTTCGGGATCGGTGCCGCTGGACGTGCTCGAAGATCAGGTCGACGCCTGGATCGCAGCGGGCGGCGGGGCGCCGGGCTGAGCCTGTAGAAGCCGGCGCGGCTGATCGCCGCGTTGGCGGAACCCGAGCGGCCCCCTAGCTGTACCCCTTGACCCGAACAGGAGACGCCGATGCCGCTGCTGATGTGCCCCAACGACAACGCCGCCATGCAGACGCTGGAGCGGGGCGGCGTGCAGTTCGACATGTGCCCCAGCTGCCGCGGCGTCTGGCTGGACCGGGGCGAGCTGGAGAAGCTGATGGAATCGGCGGCCCAGGACGGCCGGGCCTCCGCGCCCCAGGCCGCGCCCCAGCCCCAGCCCCAAGCCCAACCCTATCCGCCGCAGCAGCCCCCGCAGCAACCGTGGGGCGGTCAGCCCGCCTATCGCGACGAGCGCTATCGCAGCCGCGATGACGACGACCACCGCTACAAGAAAAAGAAGCGCGACAGCATCTTCGACATCTTCGACTGATCAGGTCGCTGATACTCTCAGGCGGCGAGACCCGCCGCCTGCATCAGGCCCCTCAGCGGAGTCAGGGCTTCCGGCGCGGCCGACAGGACGGCGCGGGATTCCGGCGCGCGGAACAGTTTGAGGGCCTCCGCCTTGGCGCGGTCGGCGGCGGGGCCCGCCGGCGCGGTCTCCCCGGCGGCGAGACGCAACAGCACCGACAGCTTCTGCAGCAGCGGAGCGGAAGAGCGGGCCAGCATCATCACGATCTTCGCCTCAGCCTCGACCGCGCCTCCGACCTTGCCGATGGCGGCGTTGATTTCCTCATCGTCCCGTTCCGTCAGGCCGCAGGCGCGAACGGCGCGCTGCAACCCGGCCAGAACGCCGAGCTTCTGCGCCGCGGTCTGGGTTCCGGACTGGGCCCGCATCTCGCTCTCGAAACGCAATGAGCCGACGCAGGCCGCCAGCCAGCGGGCCGCGGAGCGCTTGTTGCCGATCCCGGTGACGTTCTCGCACAGCCGGGTCAGGGCCTCGGCCTCGCACAGGACGGTGGCGCAGGGCTTGACGTAGGCGGCGACGAAATCCGCGGTGACAATGGCCTTGGAGCGCTCGTTGAAAGCCGTCTGCACCTCGTCGAGGGTCAGCAGTCGACCGGCGGTGACGGTGAGGGTCATCGCCAGGGTGCGCAGGATATCGATCTCGCCCGCAGCGTCGTTGGGGCGCAGGCGGCGAGGGCTCATCAGTTCGCGCAGGACCATGCGGGCCAGGGCGGCGGAGAGCAGGGGGAATTCCCCCGCCTCGAGACGGGCGCCGAGACGGGCGGCCGGGCCGTCGACGGCCGGGACCTGCAGCGCCAGTCGGGGATCCTGGGCGATCAGGGCCTTGATCTCCCGCGGCGCCACCATGCGGACCACGGCGGCCAGGGAGGCCCCCTGGTCGAGGGACGGCCCCAGCACTTCGGCCAGGCTGGTCCGGGCCCCCAGCATCTCGCACAGCAGCTGCTCGATCGGGACCATGACCATGGCTCGCGGCGGGCCGTCCATCGGCGCGCGCTCGGCCAGGTCCATCAGCCGGTCCAGCCGCACCCGTCCTCCGCGCAGGCCGGTCAGGGCGCACGACACCACGCCGCCCATGATGAAGGCGCGGTCCGGCTGGCCGGCCATGCTATGGGCGATGTCGGCGATCGAACAGTCTTCCAGACTGGGGAAGAGGTTGCGCCGCCCCGCCGCGATGACTCGCTCCAACGCCTGGTCAGACAGTTTCTGATAATGGCGCATCAGATCGTGCACCGGCTGGCCCACCTCCTGGCTCTCCGGCACGGCGATCTTCTGGATGGCGTGCTGAAGCTCCACGCCCGAGGCTTCCAGCTTTTCGGCGAGGTCGGGGCGGTGCAGCAGTTCGAAAGCGGTGACGCCGTTACGCCCCAGCCAGTCTTCCAGCACACGGCCGACCGTCTCGCGGGCGTGGGGGGCGTAGAAGTCCTGTGGCGCCGAACAGCGTGGCCCGGCCTGGTCCTCGGGCACGACCCGCTTTGACTGAACTTCAGGCGCTCCGCGCGTCAGCACGGTCACGCTGTTGAATTCCATGGTGTCGGGATCGAGCGTTTCCTTGGTCACGCGTACCGCGGCGGCG
>JALYPS010000309.1 GCA_030856285.1 Pseudomonadota bacterium | reverse complement strand
GGTCAGCCCCTTCGATGTGGCCGAGCAGGAACAGAACGCGCTCCGCTCGTCGCTGCTCACGGCCGCCAAGGCGGACCCCGAAGCGGCCGCCGTGGCTCGGCGCCGCTCGATAGAGTCCGGCGTCACGCCCCAGGTTGCCACCGAGTACAAGGACGTCTTCCAGCAGCGCGAAGAGGCCGCGGCCCTAGAGCAAGAGCTCAAGGACAAGCCGGTGCTCAAGCGCGTCATGTCGGACCCCAACATCGCACCGATCGCCAAGGATGACGTCGGCCCCGCGCTCGGCCCGATCGAGATCCTGGCCGCCGGCCTGAAGTCGGGCTTCTACAACCTGCGCTCGGGCGTCGCCGCCACCCAGATGTCAGCGAACCAGCGGATGTTGAGCGAGATCCGGGTGATCGAGGTCAAGCTCACCAATGGACAGCCGATCCTGCCGGAAGACGACCAGATGGGCCTGTCGCAGGCGACGCCTGAGATGCGCGCCACCATGCGCGAGAGCCTTGAGCGCGCGGCCGCGGTCGCCGTCATCAAGTCGGCCGAGTTCAGCCGGCGTGGCTCGCGCGAGATGCAGAAGGTCGACCCGAGCGTGCTCTCCGCGCTGCAGGCCGACACCTTCAGCGAGTTCTGGAACCACTTCTCGAAGAACCCGCTTGAGTACATGGCGGTGCTCACCGCTCAGCAGGCGTCGCAGAATCTGCCCACGATCCTGGGCGGCATGGCCGGCGGCGCGATCGGCGGCCCGGCCGGTGCGATGGTGGTCGGCGGCGCGATGTCGTTCAGCTTGGACTATGGCGCGAGCGTGATGCAGGCGCTGGGCGAGATCGGCGTCGACACCAACGACCCGGCCGCGCTCGCGAAAGCGGTCGAGGACCCCACCATCTGGGAGAAGGTACGCAAGCAGGCCCACACCCACGCGACAGTGGTCGGCAGCCTGGACTCTGCCGGCGTCGGCGCTGCAACCCGCATATTTGCGCCGCGCGCGCTCGGCGCCCCCGGCGTTGGCCGCACGGTCGCGCGCGAGACCACCAACCTCACCGCCCAGGCCGGCATCCAGGGCGTGACCGGCGCGGCCGGTGAAGCGATTGCGACCGAAGCGATCGGCGGCCAGCAGAAGGCCGGTGAGCTCATGGCTGAAGCCCTGGGCGGCGCCGGTGTGGCCGGCGGCAACATCGCCGCACAGGCGGCCGTACGGACCCGCCAGGAGCTCAAGGCGGCGACGCACCAGCGCGACCAGGTCCAGCAGCTGATCGACGCCGCGGCAGGCTCCAAGCTGCGCGAGCGCGACCCGGCAGCCTTCCGCAAGTTCGTGGACGAGGTCTCGGTCGATGGATTCGAGACCGTCTACGTGGACGGCGCCGTGCTCAACCAGCTGCTCGCCGCCTCCGGCGAAGAGGGCCAGAAGATCGTCGCCGCCATCCCGGCCCTGCTCGAGCAGCTCGCCGAGGCCGCGCTCGGATCCGACGTGGAGATCCAGACCGCCGACCTCGCGACCCATTTCGCCGGCACCGGCCTGGCCGAGACCCTGGTTGATCACGTCCGCTCGACCGCGGGCGGCAAGTCCTACGCTGAATTGGCCCAGGCAGCCGTCCGGATCGAGGCTGACGCCGAGAAGACGGCCGACCAGGCGTCAGACCCCAAGGTCTGGCGCGAGTCGCAGCAGCAGGTCGCTGACGCCGTCTACACCCAGATCATCGCGACCGGCGCCTTCGGCCACGAGCAGGCCCGGGTCAACTCGATCCTGACGGCGGCCATGTTCGCAACCCAAGCCGGCCGGATGGGGAAGATGCCCCATGAGATGGCGGCCCAGTACGGGCTGACCGTGCTCGATGAGGCCAGCAAGACGCCTGAGGCCGCCTGGAACACCCTGGTGCAGGATCTCGAAGCCGCCAAGGCGGCCGGCGACGAGGGCGCGGCGCGCCGGATCACGGTCCAGCTGCAGGCGCTCGAAGGCCAGGTCAAGGCGGGCAACCTCAAGCAGCGGATCGACCAGATCCAGTCGCCCGAGTTCAAGACCTTCTTCGGCGAGAGCAAGGCGGTCGACAAGACCGGCACGCCCCTGATGGTGTACCACGGCACCCAGGGCGACTTCGACACGTTCGATCGCAACCGCGGCGGCGAAGCGAGCCGCTCGGTCGCCGGCAACCGCGGCTTCTTCTTCACGAACAACCCCGATGTCGCCAGCCGTTACGCGACCGAGCTCGGTCGCGACACCGAGGGCGCCAACATCATGCCGGCCTTCCTGAGCCTGCAGAACCCGTTCGAGCTCGACATGGAAGGCGCCGAGTACGACGAGGGCTTCTTCAACGTCACGCTCTCGGACGCGAAAGAGAACGGCTTCGACGGCGCGATCATCCGCAACGTGGGGGATGACCCGGCGGGCAACACGGTCTCCGACGTCTACGTCGCCTTCAAGCCGACCCAGGTCAAGAGCGCGATCGGCAACAACGGCGCCTTCGACGCCAAGAACCCGAGCGTCCTGAAGCAATCGCTCGGCGCCCGCCTGGCGACGAACAAGAACCCCCAGGTAGACCCGGTCACCGACACCGACGGCATCACGCTCGACCATATGCGCGCTGCGCCGGACGTGCTCGAAAAGAACGTCGCGACGATCCTCGGGTACACCGGCATGGCCCCGCAGCCAGAGGGCGCGACGATCGAAGACAAGGTCCAGGCGATCCTGGAGTTCATGTCCGACAACCTGCTCTGGTTGTACGA
>JALYPS010000302.1 GCA_030856285.1 Pseudomonadota bacterium | reverse complement strand
TGGGCCGGCACCACCAGCGCCCCGACGAGGATCTGGAACACCCTGTCCCGGCCCTTGAAGCTGAGTTTGGCGAAGGCATAACCGGCCGGGACGGTGAACAGCAACGCCAACAGCGTCGCCAGCGACGCGAGCGCGAAGCTGTTCCACAGATAGCGGCCCATGCCCTGGGTCAGGAACAGGTCGCGATAATGTTCCAGCGTCCACGTATTGGGCAGCAGGGGCGGCGGAAAGACCGCGGCCTCGCCGGTCGACATGAAGCTGACCGACACCATCCAGGCCAAGGGGAACAGAACCAGCAGGGCGATGAAGGCAACCGCCAGATTGAGCAGGATGGACCGGACCTTCATTCGTAGGCCCCCATCTTCCTGGCGACCGCCAGTTGCACCAGGGTCACGGCCAGAATGCACAGGAACAGCACGAAAGCTACGGCGCTGGCGGAGCCGAGGTTCCACCATTTGAAACCCTCTTCGTACATGAAGTAGAGCACCGTCACGGTCGACTGCGCCGGCCCGCCCTGAGTCATCACATAAGGCTCGGCGAACAACTGGAAGAAGCCGGCGACAGAGATGATCGAGACCAGCAGGAGGGTCGGGGCGATGGCGGGCAGGGTGACGTGTCTGAACTGCTTCCACGACCCGGCCCCGTCGATGCGCGCGGCCTCGTAGAGGTCGTCCGGCACGGTCTGGAGAACGGCCAGAAAGATCAGCATATTGTAGCCGAAGATCTTCCAGACCACGAACATCAGGATGGCGGGGATGGACGTCGAGGGTTGACCCAGCCAGTCGACCGCGGGCAGGCCGAGGTTGGAGATTGCCCAGTTGATTATGCCGTAGCGGGTGTGCAGCAGATAATTCCACAGCACCGCGGTGGCCACGAGCGTCGTGACATAGGGAGCAAAGAACATCACACGCCACAGCGGCCGCCACTTCACCACCCGCGCATTGAGGATCACCGCCGCGCCCAGCGAAGTGATGATCGACAGCGGCACCCCGATCACGGCGAACAGGCCGGTGTTCTTCATCGCCGTCCAGAACAGCGGATTGCCCAGTAGCCGCTCATAGTTCTGCAGGCCGACGAAGCGGACGTTGCCGATGTCGGCCAGGGCGTAGATGTCGAAATCGGTCAGGCTGAGCAGCAGGGCCGAAAACACGGGGATGGCGAAGAAGACGCCGATCGCGATCAGGGACGGGGCGACGAACCCCCAGGCCGCCCGCTCGCGCGACCTGGGAGTTCCAGCGCGGCGCTCGGGTTTGGCAATGACGGTGGCATCGACCGCAGTCATACCGCCCTCCCCTGTTCGATCATCCAGCGGCGCTTCTCCAGCAGGCGGTCGGCGCGGCGGTCAATCTCGGCGGCGGCGGCGCGAGGCGCATACTCGCCGCGCACCATACGCTCGGCGACGATCTGCATCTCGGTGACGATCCGCTCCCATTCCGGGACCTTGGGCACCGCCTTGGCCCGAGAAAGCTGACCCTTGAAGGCGGCAATGTAGGGATCGTCGGCGACCGCCGGCGTCGCCCAGGCGCTCTCGCGCGCGGGCAGGTTTCCGGTGATCCCGTTGAAGCGAGCCTGCACCGCGGGATCGGACAGGAAGCGGACCAGTTTCCATGCCGCCTCCTGATGCGGCGAATGGCGATAGACCACCAGCGACGACCCGCCGGGCGCCGAGGCCCCCGGCCCGGTCGGCCCGGGCACGCCCGAGGTCATCCAACGGGTGGTCGGCTTCAGCCGGTCCTTGAACTCGCCGATGGTCCACGGACCGGAGAAGTAGAAGCTGAACCAGCCGCGTTCGAACTCGGTCCAGACATTGGAGATCTGGGTCGAGGAGGCCACCGGGGCCAGCCCCTCGTCGAACAGGCTCTTGTAGAATTCCAGCGCTGCGATGAATGAGACGCTGGAGAAATTACCGCGCGTGTCCCGGTCGCGCAGCAGCGGCTCGACACCCTGCAGGCCGAAGGTCAGCAGCTGTTCGAACTCATTGACCGGCAGCAGGACAGCGAAGGTCCCCGGTCCTGCAACCCGCTTGACCGCATGCATGGCGGCCTTCCAGCCGTCCCAGGTCTGGGGCACGGCGTCGAACCCGGCCCGTTCAAGCATATCCGAGCGATAGTAGATCAGCCGGGTGTCGACGTACCAGGGCGTGCCCACCACCTGCCCGCCGATGCGGTTAGTCTCCAGCACCGCCGGAAACTGGTCGGTCAGCAGGTCAGCCGCGAAGGCGGGCGTCGGGCTGATCGCGCCGATGGCGGCCATCTCCGAGACCCAGGTGTTGCCGACCTGGCTGAGGTCAGGCAGCGAATTGCCGGCATAGGCGGTGAGGAGTTTCGAATGGGCCGCGGTCCAGGGCAGGGCCTGGACGTTGACGGTGATGCCCGGGTTCAAACGTTCGAACTCGGGCAGGATCTGAGGCACGTTGGTCGCTTCATTGCCCATGGCCCAGAACGACAGGCGCGTCGTGTCGTCGGCCGGCCGCCCACAGCCCGCCAGACCGGACGAGACGGCCCCGGCCAGCAGGCCGAGCGTCGCGCGTCGATCCGGCCGGAGAGCGGTCATACGGTGTCCAGCCAGCCGCCGGCGAACCCGGCCCGCTTCAGACCGCGCGTCAGATTGGGCTCGCCGCGCATACGCCGCCAGACGGCGTCCGAGCGGGCGTTCTCGATCATGACGACGATCGGCCCCTGATCGATGCCGAGGTAGTCGCCGTCAACCCAGCCCACGCCCGGCACGATCCGTCCGTGCTGCAGCCGACCCTCACGCTCGGTCAGGGTCGGGTTGAAGGAATCGAGGAAGCCGAACTCGGAGTAGACGCCGGCGCCATAGCGGGCCTTCATCGCCTTCAGGCAGGCGGTGACCGCGGCCGGAGCGAATGGCAGTGATGACATCGCCGCGGTGGGCGCGATAGTGCCGTCGTCGCGCTCGCCCGGGCCGCGCGCCGAATAGCTGAAGAACTCACGCTCCCGGCCGTCGATGACCTGTTTGAAATCGCCGGGGCCGTCGCAGGCGGTCAGGCCCCAGATGTCGGCCGAGTAACCGGCCCAGCCCAGCGGATTGTCGATGGCGTATTTTTGCTGGGCCTCAACCGCACGGACGCTGTTCTGGAAATAGTCGAAATGACCGATCTCCGCCGCCTTGGCCCGCATCCAGGGATCGCGAATGCTGCGGAAGTCGACGAACATATGGCTGTACTGGTGGCCGAACAGCGGGGCGAAGGCCAAATGTGGGCGGCCCCAGCGGTCGGTCCAGCTGCGGTCATAGACGCTGCACCACTCGTCCCACACCGACGCAGGGACCGGATGGGTGGCGCTGCCGATGGCCAGCAGCAGCACCAGCATGCCTTCGTTGTAGACATGCCAGTCGGACTCGATGAAGCCGGTCTCAGGATGCCAGCCCATGGAGATGCGGTTGGGCCGCACCATGACCCAGTCCCATTCGATCCGGTCATAGACGGCTTGGGCCAGCCGGCGGATTTCAGCTTCCTCGGCATCGTCGCCGTCGAACCAGCGCGCGGCGAACAGCATGCCGGCGACCAGCAGGGTTGTGTCGACCGTCGACAGTTCGGTGCGGTCGAACCGGTGGCCGGTCTGCATGTCGAGGAAATGGTAGAAGAAGCCCTTGTAGCCGGTGACGCCCGTCGCCCCCGGCCCCTGCGGCGCGTCATGGAAGAAACGGATGGTGGTCAGGGTGCGCTCGCGCGCCTCTGCCCGGCTGATCCAGCCGCGCTCGACCCCGATCGGCCAGCAGGTCAGGGCGAAGCCGACGGCGGCCACCGACGAGAAGGACTCGGTGGGCCACCGGTCGGGGGTCAGGCCATTGACCCGGCTGGTGACATGGGTGAACCAGCGGAAGGTGCGTTCCTGCAGTTCATGGATCTCGGGATCGATCCGCGGCGACGTCGGCCGCATCGCTTCAAGGCCAGCGAGCGATCCGCAGGCCGAAACGCCGAGGGCCGTCGCGCCGGCGACCGTGGAACCCATCAGAAACCGGCGACGATCCATGGGCTCCATCCTCATACTCTAACGCAGGTCAGTCAAAAAAGTCGGCCGCCTCCCGGTCAGGATCCTGGAGGCGGCCGTCAGGC
>JALYPS010000288.1 GCA_030856285.1 Pseudomonadota bacterium | reverse complement strand
TGCCTGACGGGGCGGATGCGGTCACTGTGACCGCATGACCGAACCGCGCCGCCTTCCGCTCGAAACCCTGGGCCGTCACGGGCTGCTTCGACTGCAGACCGTCGCCGACCGGCGGGCGTGGAGCCGGTACGGCTTCGAATTCCTGATGTTCGGCATCAAACAGGGCTGGGCCTGCCTGTTCGGCGGGGCGATGCTGGCGCTGTTGCTGGTGACGCATTTGTGGTGGCCGGAGGCGGCGCCGGTCAGCCGCTACGACTTCCTCGTCGTCGGGGCGCTGGGCATTCAGGCGGCCATGCTGGCCCTGAAGCTGGAGAGTTGGGAGGAGGCGAGGGTCATCTTCGTCTTCCACGTCGTCGGCACCATCATGGAGCTGTTCAAGACGCAGCACGGGTCGTGGATCTATCCGGAGGACAGCATCCTGCGCATCGGCATGGTGCCGCTGTTCTCGGGGTTCATGTATGCGGCGGTGGGCAGCTACATCGCCCGCATCTGGCGCATCTTCGACATCAAATTCCGCCACTATCCGCCGCTGTGGACGACGTGGGTGCTGGCGGCGGCGATCTACGTCAACTTCTTCGCCCATCACTGGCTGCCGGACGTGCGATTGGGGCTGTTCGTCCTGACAGCGGTGCTGTTCGGGCGCGGCTGGTTCTATTTCACGCCCGACCGGAAGCGGCGGACGATGCCGTTTCTGCCGGGCTTCTTCCTGGTCGCGGCCTTCATCTGGCTGGCCGAGAACATCGCGACCTTCGCCAACGCCTGGGTCTATCCCTCCCAGAGCGACGGCTGGCATATGGTGTCGGTCGACAAGCTTGGCAGCTGGTTCCTGCTGATGATGATCAGCGTGGTGCTGGTGTCGCTGGTGCACCGGCCGGAAGCGGAGCCTTTCCCCGACCGCGAGGCGTGATAGACCGCAGCCAGCGGGAGGAACCATGGCGCAGACCGAGACCGACGTCGTCATCCTGGGCGGGGGCCACAACGGGCTGGTCTGCGCCTTCTATCTGGCGCGGGCCGGGCTGAAGGTCACCATTCTCGAGCGGCGCCATGTCGTCGGCGGGGCGGCGGTGACGGAGGAATTCCATCCGGGATTCCGCAACTCGACCGCCAGCTACACCGTCAGCCTGCTGAACCCGAAGGTCATCGCCGACATGGACCTGGCCCGGCACGGGCTGCGGGTGGTCGAGCGCAAGGTCTCCAACTTCCTGCCGTTCGACGACGGCCGCCATTTCCTCGCGGGCGAGGGGCGGACGCAGGGGGAGCTGGCGAAATTCTCGGCCCGGGACGCGGAGCGGCTGCCGGACTATGAGGCGCGGCTGGAGACGGTGGCGGCGGTGCTGCGCGACTGGATCCTCAAGGCCCCGCCCAACATGGTCGAGGGCGGCTGGATGGCGATGCTGCCCGAACTGCTGAAGGGCGCATCGCTGGGCAAACAGGCGGCCGGACTGGACGTCACCGGCCGCCGCGACCTGCTGGACCTGTTCGCCAAGTCGGCGGGCGACTGGCTGCACGGTTGGTTCGAAAGCGATCCGATCAAGGCCCTGTTCGGTTTCGACAGCGTGGTCGGCAACTATGCCAGTCCGTACACGCCGGGCTCGGCCTATGTGCTGCTGCACCACGTGTTCGGCGAGGTGAACGGGCGCAAGGGCGTCTGGGGCCATGCCATGGGCGGCATGGGGGCGATCACCCAGGCGATGGCGGCGGCCTGCGCCGAACGGGGCGTCGAGGTGCGGCTGGACACGCCGATCGCCTCGGTGCTGACGGAAAAGGGCCGGGCCGTCGGGGCGGTGACCGAGGCCGGGGACGTGGTTCGGGCGCGGGCGGTGGTGTCCAACCTGCATCCGCGCCTGCTGTTCGAACGGTTCGTCGACGACGCCGTGGTCCCGGCGGACTTCCGTGAGCGGATCGGGAACTACCAGTCCGGCTCGGGGACGTTTCGCATGAATGTGGCGCTGTCGGAGCTGCCGAACTTCAAATCGTTGCCGGGGACGGGCGACCACCTGACGGCCGGGATCATCATGGCGCCGTCGCTGGCCTATATGGACCGGGCGCACGCCGAGGCGCGGCTGAACGGCTGGTCGTCGAAGCCGATCGTCGAGATGCTGATCCCCTCGACCCTCGATGACAGCCTGGCCCCGGCCGGACAGCATGTGGCCAGCCTGTTCTGCCAGCATGTCGACCCGGCCCTGGGCGACGAGCATCGCGACACGGTGGCGGACCTGATGATCGAGACGGTCGACAGCTATGCGCCGGGGTTCAAGGCCTCGGTGGTCGGGCGGCTGGCGCTGGGGCCGCGGGACCTGGAGCGGCGCTTCGGCCTGGTCGGCGGCGACATCTTCCACGGCCGGCTGACGCTGGACCAGCTGTTCAGCGCCCGCCCGGTGCTGGGCCACGCCGATCACCGGATGCCGGTTCCGGGTCTGTATCTGTGCGGATCTGGCGCGCATCCGGGCGGCGGCGTCACCGGCGCGCCGGGGCACAATGCGGCGCGGGCGGTGCTTAAAGATCTCGGCCGTTAGGGTTCAGGCGTTCTCGACGCCCATCGCCTGCATCAGCGCCGCGCGGATGGCGCTTTCAGTGAAGGGTTTCTGCACCGTGGGATGACCGCGCCATTCGTCGGGCAGGCCGCTTTCGCCATAGCCGGTCGAGAAGACGAAGGGCACGCCGCGTGCCTTGAGCGCCTCGGCGATGGGGAAAACCTGACGGCCGGCGACATTGACGTCGAGCAGGGCGGCATCCAGCGGCGCCGGGTCTGCGACCATGGCCAGCCCTTCCTCGACGGTTCCCGCGGGGCCGACAGGGACGCAGCCCATATCCTCGAGGATGGTTTCCAACAGCATGGCGACGAGCGCCTCGTCTTCCACCAACAGGACACGGCGGGCCGAGAGCGGCTGGCTCATGAATGTCTTCCTCGTCGGGCGAAATCACCGCGCCCCGTACAAAAATGCGTAATGGACTTCGATCGCCTCCGCCAGTTGCTGAATTCCGCTGACGCTCCGGACCGGATGGCCATTGGGCGCCGGGCCGGAGCCGGTTAGGGTCGATCGAAGATCCTCGCCTCCATCCTTGCAGCGGCGGTGCTGATGACCCCTCCGGCTTCGTCCTCCCTTCCCGATCCTCGCGCCACGGTCGAGCAGGGACGGCTGGTCGGCCGGCGGGCGGATGGCGTGGCCAGCTTCAAGGCCATTCCGTACGCTGCCCCGCCGGTCGGGCCGCTGCGCTGGCGGGCTCCGCGACGGGCAGAACCCTGGTCTGGCGAGCGCGACGCAGGCCAGGTCGGCGCCATCTGCATCCAGCCTCCGTCCAACGGCGACCCCGGCGTCGGCCCCCTGCCGATGAGCGAGGACTGTCTGACGCTGAACGTCTGGACGCCGGAAGCGCGGGGCGACGAGCCCTTGCCGGTCATGGTGTGGATCCATGGCGGCGGGCTGAATAACGGTTCGGGCACGGCGGTGCTCTACGACGGGACCAGATTGGCGCAGCGCGGCGTGGTGGTGGTGACTGTCAACTACCGGCTGGGGCGGCTGGGGTTCTTTGATCATCCGGCGCTAGCGGCGGATCGGGCGCCGGGAGAGCCCGCGGCGAACTACGGCCTGATGGACATCATCCTCGCCCTGCGCTGGGTCGAAGAGAACGTGGCGGCGTTCGGCGGCGACGCCGACAATGTCACTGTCTTTGGCCAGTCGGCGGGCGGGGCGATGGTCACCCGGCTGATGATCTCGCCTCACGCACAGGGGCTGTTCCATCGTGCGGTGGTCCAGTCCGGTCTCGGCCGCGACGTAGGCACGCCGCTGGACCGTCCACGCCGCGACGGCGGACCGTCGATGCAGGAGCGCGGACAGAGGTTCACGGCCAGGATCGGGCTTGAGGCGGCGACGGCGGAGCAGTTGCGCGACAGTCCCGCCGGGACGCTGCTGGCCCCGGCGCCGGGCTTCTACGCCGGCGACCTGCTGGTGAGGGACGACCACCTTGTCTCCGAGGACGTCGAGGCCGCCTTCGCCGCCGGTCGCGAAGCGGCTGTCCCGCTGATCATCGGCGCCAACAGCGCCGAGTTCGGGGGGATGAAGCCGGCGGACCTGAGCCCCTACGGCGCGCTGGACGACCCCATGACGTCGGAGGAAAAGGCGGCCTTCCTCGCGGCCTATGGCGGGCAGAATGGCTATGACGCGCGGGTACTGAGCGATCTGGTCTTCACCGAGCCGGCGCGGCATCTGGCGCAGCTACACGGGGCCAACGGCCATCCGACGTATCTTTACCGGTTCGGCATCGTGCCCGCGTCCAACCTCGAGCCAGGCGGCGGCGCCACTCATGCGTCCGAGCGGCCCTATGTGTTCGACAATCTGCACACCGTCGGGCGGCCGATAGGCGAGCGCGACGAGCGGGCGGCGAGGGCCATGGCGGACTACTGGACGACGTTCGCCGCCAAGGGGAACCCCAACGGACCGGGCCGTCCGGACTGGCCCGAATTCGGGGTCGGGCACGACCGCCTGCTGGACTTCACCAACAATGGTCCGGTCGCGGGTCCCATTCCCTTCGCGGACCGGCTGGACCTGATCGAGGCCTTCTACGCACGGATGCGATGACTGGCCAGAGACCCCGCGTTTAGTCTGCGATCGGCGGAGTCGGGGCGGAAGCCGCGCACCGGGCGAGGCCCTCAAGGTAATAGTCGCCCCGGACCGCGTGTGCGCTCCGGGCGTCGACGAAGATGACGGCCCGCTGGGCGGTATGAAGCGTCGTCCCGGCGGGCGGTCCGCCGCAGATCTCTGCGGCGCGCCGGTTCCAGTAGACATAGGCGTTCTGCGGTTCCAGGGTCGAGGCCGGAAGCAGGACGCGAATGGTGTGGCTTCCGTCTGCATTGACGACATCGGAATAGCCGTAGGGCGAGCCGCCGGACCCGCCCATGGACGCATAGCCGGGGTCGGACACGCACCCTCCCAATCCCGGACCCCAAGCCGCTATCAGGCCGACCGCGACCAACCGCGCCGATACCACCGGCCGGCCTGTCCCCATCAACGCGCTCTCGGACGAGCGCGGGCGGCCGAGCGCAGGGCATCCATGCGGGCCTGGTTCGCCCGGCCGATCGAGATGGTGTTGCCGTAGCTGGTGAAGCTGGTGACGTTGGACGGCGCCGAGACATAGGAACCGGCCATGAAGCCGCTGCCGATGCGGCGAACGATCCGGCCGTCCGGCAGGGTCTCCGCGACTTCGTCCACGCCGGTGAGCGAGGGCACCGCCGTGCGGTTCATGTCCAGCAGGGCATAGCGGGCCGCGAGGGCGTGGGCGTTCTCGATCTCGGCATGAAGCAGGGCGCCGTTGTTCCGGGCCCATTCCCGGGTCAGGAAGACCGAAATCTCGCCCTTGCTCAGGTCGTCGTCCCGCGCCTCTTCCAGGGCTTTGGTCATGGCCATGAAGGCGTCGGTGTCCTCCGCCGGAAGGGTGCCGTTCTCGTCGCGCGAGCTTTCCTCCACCGAGGCGACCAGGCGCTCCTTCAGCTCGGGGGTCAGAACCGGCACGGGGAGTTGCTGCGAGAAATAGGTAAAGGTGTTCCGATAGACCGGCCCCATGGTCTCCGCCTTCGGAGGCGAGCCTTCGAAGACGTAGGGTGTGACATAGGGAATGCCGGGGTTCTGGTATTGGAGCGCCACCACGACCTCAAGCGTCGTGGAATCTTCCGACATCCGGTAATTGGCCGTGACCTCCAGGGCGTCGTCGATCGGAGCCGGGGCCTCGATCTTCTGAACCGTGGCCACGTCCGACACGACCACTGTTCCGGGCGTCGGGTTGGCGGGAATCTGCCGCCGGAACTGGTCGGCCAGAGACGTCGTCAGGACGTCGACCGGCATGGCCTCGGCCAGTTCGTCGGCCTGCCGGGCCGCGCGCTGACCGGGCGCATAGTTCATGATTCCGTCGATGGCCGCCGAGACCAGAACGCCGATGACGCCCTGGCTGGCGCCGGCCGCCGAACTGTCCTGCCGCATCCAGCTCTTGGCGACGCCGTTGTTGTTGGCTGTGACCGCGACGGACGTCGGACCGATGGCCGCGATCTGCTCCGCATTCAGCGGACGCGCCTGGGGCACCGGCGCGGTCGCGCAGGCAGCCAGAGACAGCGCGGCGAGCGCGCAGGCGACGATTCTCATAGGTATCCCCCGAGCTGTCCTGACGCGACAGCGAACCCCAAACACCTATTTCCGGGCTGGGTGCGGAGTCAATCGGAAGTAGGCGTGCGATGGACGGATGGCAGGCGATGTGTGAGGATTCAATGCCGCCGATCTCCGCCGCCGACCGGCGCCGAGGTA
>JALYPS010000239.1 GCA_030856285.1 Pseudomonadota bacterium | reverse complement strand
GGTCTGGATCAGGTCCGAACCGAACAATATTCCCTTCGTCATCGCCTCGACGCCCGCGGTGATGATGGCGTGGACCCGCTCGGGGATGATCTTGTTGATCCGGTCCTGGGTCCCGCGCGTGGCCCTGTCCCACAGCCCCGGCCGCTTCAGCACCTTGGCCCGCCAGGCCGCGACCTCGGCCCGCACCGTGGTCTCGTCGACGATGGTGATCAGGTCGGCAGGCGTGTCCCCGGCGGCGATGATTTCAGGACGTGTTTCAGGCAGGCCCGGCATGAAGGCTCCGTTACGCCGCGTCACGGTTGCAGGCCCGCGCTCGCGGGTCTAGACCCCGCCCGACCGCGGTTCGCAACCGCAAACTTCCATTCTCCCGGAGACGACACCCATGGCTCGCGCGAAGATCGCCCTCATCGGGGCCGGCATGATCGGCGGCACCTTGGCCCATGTGGCCGCGCGCGAAGCGCTGGGCGACATCATCCTGTTCGACATCGCCGAGGGCACCCCCCAGGGCAAGGCGCTGGACATCGCCGAGGCCACCGCCGTTATCGGGACCGACGTCGCCCTCAAGGGCGCCAATGACTATGCCGACATCGCGGGCGCCGACGTCTGCATCGTCACCGCCGGCGTGCCGCGCAAGCCGGGCATGAGCCGCGACGACCTGATCGGCATCAATCTGAAAGTGATGAAGGCCGTCGGCGAGGGCATCAAACAGCACGCCCCCAACGCCTTCGTCATCTGCATCACCAACCCGCTCGACGCCATGGTCTGGGCCCTGCAGCAGTTCTCGGGCCTGCCGAAGGAGAAGGTCGTCGGCATGGCCGGCGTGCTCGACTCGGCCCGCTTCGCCTACTTCCTCGCCGAGAAGACCGGCGTGTCCATTCAGGACATCCACGCCTGGACCCTGGGCGGTCACGGCGACGACATGGTGCCCATGGTCCGCCACTCGACCGTCGGCGGCCTGCCCCTGCCCGACGCCGTCAAGGCTGGCATGCTGACCCAGGCCGAGCTCGACGCCATCGTCGACCGCACCCGCAAGGGCGGCGGCGAGATCGTCGCCCTGCTCAAGACCGGCTCGGCCTTCTACGCCCCGGCCGAGAGCGCCATCGCCATGGCCCGCTCCTATCTGCTCGACCAGAAGCGCGTCCTGCCCTGCGCCGTCTGGCTGTCGGGCGAATACGGGCTTTCGGGACTCTACGTCGGCGTCCCGGCCCTGATCGGCGCCGGCGGCGTCGAGAAGGTCATCGAGTTCACCACCAATGACGACGAGAAGGCGATGTTCAAGAAGTCGGTGGAGTCGGTCCAGGGCCTGATCCAGGCCTGCAAGGACATCGATAGTTCACTGACCTAACGCCGCTTCCGCTCAGCACGACAAAGGCCCCGGAGTGATCCGGGGCCTTTTTTCTTTCGTCATCCCGGCGAAGGCCGGGACCCAGCGGCGCCGAAGGCGATCTGTTCAGGCAGGGTGTCCGCGACAGCTTCGCGCTCTCGCGCGCCGCTGGGTTCCGGGTCTCCGCTGCGCTTCGCCCGGAATGACGATAGCTATTGAGCGGGAGCGGCCGCCACAAGACCCCGTGCAAATTCCTGCAGCAGCTGCAGCCAGACCACCGTCGGCTCCCGCAGTTGCCCGGTTCCGGTGTTGGTCAGGACGACGTCGTACTGGACCACCGCGCTGGCGTCCCCGCCCGCCGCCGTCGCCGGTACGAAGAAGGCCTTGAGGAAGCGGTGCTCGCGGTTCCAGTCGTTGATCTGGTCGGCGGTGATCGGGCCGGTGAAGATGGCGCTGAACTGCACGTCATCGCACAGGCTTGGGCCGCAGGCGTAGAAGGTCAGGTTCCAGGGCAGGGGCTCGTCCGCGATATGCAGGCTGGTCACGCCTTCGCGGATGATGGGTTCGCCCACGGTACCGCCCAGACTGGTCAGCCAGGTCCGCGCCTCGGCGACCGCGACGCCTGTCACGGGAACCGCCGGCGGCGGGGTCTGGGCCAGGGCCGCGCCGGGCAGGGCGGCGGCGAGAGCGAGGGCGGCGAGCAGGGCGGGCAGACGCATGGCGGATCTCCGGGGTCGCAGACGTTAGAGCCATCGGCGCAAGCAGAATTGTGGCGCCAGCCTAGGCCGTTCGCTCTCGCGCCAGCCAGTCCGCCCCGGCCATTTCATTCAGCCGGGACGCCGTCCGTTCGAATTCAAAGGCCCCGGCCCCCTCGCGGTACAGGGCTTCAGGCGCCGCCTCGGCCAGCACCACCAGCCGCGTCCCGGCCTCATACAGGGCGTCGATCAGGGTCACGAACCGCCGCGCCTCATGGTGATTGGCCGGTCCCAGCACCGGGACATCCTCGAGGAACAGGGTGTGGAACCGCGCCGCGATGGCCAGATAGTCCTGCGGCCCCAGCGCCGTCCCGCACAGCTGCGCAAAGGTCGCCCGCGCCAGTCCGCCGTCGGTGCGGTCGATCACCACCTCGCGGCCCAGCACCGTCAGCCGGGTCGGCGACTCCTGCTGTTCGCCCTTCAGCTGCTCCCACAGGGTCTCGAATCCGATGCGCCGCCCCATGTCGGTCGCCGTGTACCAGACCCGCGTCCCCATCAGCCGGTCCAGCCGCCAGTCGCGCGAGCCCGATACGCTGACCACCACACACTTCCGTTCCAGCATGGCGATGAAGGGCAGGAAGAGCTGGCGGTTGATCCCGTTCAGATACAGCTGGTCCGGCGCCCGGTTCGACGTCACCGCCAGCACCACGCCCCGCTCGAACAGGGCCTCGAACAGCCGGCCCAGGATCATGGCGTCGGCGATGTCGGTGACCTGCAGCTCGTCGAAACACAGCAGCCGCGCCTCGTCGGCGATCAGTTCGGCCACAGGCTTGATGGGGTCATCCCCCTTCGACTGACCGAACACCGCCTTGCGCGCCCTGGCATCCCCTTCGCGCCACTGGCGGATCAGGTCGTGGACGCGGGCCATGAAGGCGTGGAAATGGGCGCGGCTCTTCCGCGGCTCGGGCGCGCAGGCGCAGAACATGTCCATCAGCAGGGATTTGCCCCGCCCCGGCGGCCCCCACAGATAGATGCCGCGCACCTCGGGCCCCGGTCCCAGCAGCCCCCCCATGGGCGCCTTTTTGCGCAGATCCCTCTCCAGCCGGGCGAGGGCCTCGACCACCGGAATCTGCGACGGATCGGGCGTCAGCCGGCCGTCGGCCAAACGACGGTCATAAGCGGTGCGTATGCGTGACGGCATCGTTCTCGGGCTTAGCGGCGCCCGCGACCGCTGAAAAGCGATTGCTTCGCGCCCGCGAAGGCCCACATAGGCGTCAACGTCCGGTTCCCGGGCATCCCAACCAACCCGCCCTCAAGCAGCGAGCGACCGCGTCGCGAGCGTAGGGCGTCCGAAGGACCAACCAATATGGGCTATCGCGTCGCCGTCGTGGGCGCCACCGGCAATGTTGGCCGGGAGATGCTGAACATCCTCGAGGAACTCGATTTCCCCGTCGAGAAGATGCACGCCGTCGCCTCGCGCAAGTCCAAGGGCGTCGAGGTCTCCTGGGGCGACAAGACGATCAAATGCGAGGACATCGAACTGTTCGATTTCTCGTCCGTCGACCTGGTGCTGATGAGCGCCGGCGGCGACGCCTCGCGGCTGTGGTCCGAGAAGATCGGCAAGGCCGGCCCGATGGTGATCGACAATTCGTCGGCCTTCCGCATGGACCCGGACGTGCCGGTGATCGTGCCCGAGGTGAACCCGGACGCCATCAAACTGGCGACGAAAAAGAACATCATCGCCAACCCCAACTGCTCGACCGCCCAGCTGGTCGTGGCGCTCAAGCCCCTGCATGACGCGGCGAAGGTCAAGCGCGTCGTGGTCTCGACCTATCAATCGGTCTCGGGCGCCGGCAAGGCGGGCATGGACGAGCTGTGGAACCAGACCAAGGCCATCTACGGCCTCGGCGACGCGCGGCCCAAACTGTTCCCCAAACAGATCGCCTTCAACGTCATCCCCTACATCGGCGCCTTCCTCGACGACGGTTCCACCGACGAGGAAGCCAAGATGTGGAACGAGGTCCACAAGATCCTCGACCCCGACATCAAGCTGACCGTCACCTGTGTGCGCGTGCCGGTCTTCGTCGGCCATTCGGAATCCGTGACGGTAGAGTTCGATCGCCCCATCTCGCCCGACGAGGCCCGCGCCCTGCTGCGCGACGCCCCCGGGGTCATGGTCATCGATAAGCAGGAGCACGACGGCTACATCACTCCCGTCGACGCTGCCGGCGAACACGCCGTCTATGTCTCGCGCATCCGCAAGGATCCGACCGTCGAGAACGGCCTGTCGCTCTGGATCGTCTCCGACAACCTGCGCAAGGGCGCCGCCCTGAACGCGGTCCAGATCGCCCAGTTGCTGGACGAGACGGGGATCATCAAGCCCGCCTCAGGGTATCGAAGCATCACTGTCTGACAGCCGTGCCGCCCGCTCCCTCCGCCACGCCCCGCGCCGCCCTGGCCTCCGCCTTCGGCTGCTATGTCATGTGGGGCTTCATGCCCCTGCTGTTCATGGGGCAGGGCGCGCTCGGCTTCGACTCGCTCGAGATTCTCGCCCACCGCGCTCTCTGGGCCGTGGCCGTCGCCGGTCTGCTGGTGTTCCTGGCGAAGCAGGGCGGTCAGGTCCGCGCCGTCTTCGCCTCGCCGAAGACCCTGGGCTGGCTCGTCCTCTCGACCGCCCTGATCGCCGTCAACTGGGGCCTCTATGTCTGGGCCACGACGCATGAGGCCACGCTCGAGGCCAGCCTCGGATACTACATCAACCCGCTGCTCAACATGGTCGTGGGCCTGTGGCTGTTCCGCGAGAAGATCGACAAATGGGGCTGGGTGGCCATCGGCCTCGCCGCCGTCGGCGTGGCCTTCCAGACCGCGGCCCTTGGCCGTCCGCCGTGGATATCCATCGTTCTGGCGATCAGCTTCGCCAGCTATGCCGTCATCCGCAAACGCGTGCCGATCGACGCCCAGGCCGGCCTGCTCGTCGAATGTCTGCTGCTGGTTCCGTTCGGCCTGGCCTGGGTGCTGTGGCTGCAATACACGGGCGGGGGCGTCGCCTTCGACACCCCGGTCAACACCCTGTGGGCTCTGGCCAATGGCCCCGCCACCGTCCTGCCGCTGGCCCTGTTCGCCTGGTCGGCCCGGCGCCTGCCGTTGTCGACCATCGGCTTCATCCAGTTCCTCGCCCCGACACTGCAGTTCGCCGTCGGCGTCTGGGCGGGCGAGGCCCTGACGCCCCTGCGCGTGATCAGCTTCGCCTTCATCTGGGGCGGAGCGGGCGTCTTCGCCGCCGCCGCCCTGTTCCGCCGCCGGGCGGCGCGCGAGGCCCTGAAACGGTGCGCGGAGCCGGTCTAGAGGCCCGCGTAGAGCGCTCCAATCAACCGTTGCGCCCGCGGGTCGCCGATCAGGTGCGGCGACTGGCGCGTCATCACATAGGCCCCCGACACCCCGGCGTCCGGATCGGCGAAGGCGCAGGACCCGCCCCAGCCGCAATGGCCGACCGCCGTCGGATTAGGGCCGAAGATGTGCAGGCCTTCATTGCGCATCAGTCCGGCCGCCCAACTGACGTCGAACGGCACCACCTTGTCGCGGCCGTGGATCCGCTCGCGCAGCATTTCACCAAGGACCCCGGGCGACAAGATCGTTTGGCCGTCCAGCCTTCCGCCATTGGCCAGCACCCCCATGATCCGCGCCAGGTCCAGCGCCGTGCCATGCAGATTGGCCGAGGGCATCTCCATCGTCCGCCACTCGGCCGAGCCGCGCCCGCCCGGCGCCGATCCCTTGTCGAGAAAGGCCGAGGTCTTGATCGCGTCGATGGTCCCCAGATCGGGCGCGGACGCCGGTTTGCGCAAGGCCGCCACCCGGCCGTGCTCGGCCTCGGGCAGGCCGATCCACAGGTCCAGGCCGAACGGGGCGGCGAAGTCCTCGCGCAACGCGGTGCCCATGCTGCGCCCGTCCGCCAGCCGGAACAGCTCGCCCGCAAGAAAGCCGATGGTGATGGGGTGATAGCCAGACGCCGTCCCCGGCGGCCACATCGGGGCCTGCGCCGCCAGCCGCTCCAGCACCGCCGGACGATCAAACCAGATCGCCGGGTCAACGGTCTCCGCGAACCCCGGCAGCCCGGCCTGATGGCTCATCATCTGGGCCACCGTGATCCGGTCCTTGCCGGCCTGGCCAAAGGCGGGCCACAGGAGCGACACCGCCTCGTCATAGGCCAGCTTGCCCCGCTCCACCGCCGAGGCGATCAGCAGCGCCATCACCGCCTTGCCGGTCGAGAACACCGGCGTCAGCGTCGACTGGTCATAGGGGACGGTCTTCGCCGCATCAGCCCAGCCGCCCCACAGATCGATCACCGTCTCGCCGCCGATGCAGACGCTGAACCGCGCCGCCTGTTCGTTGAGCCCTTCGGGCGCACCGGTGAAATTGGCTGCGAAGGCGTCCTTCACAGCGGCGAAGCGCGGCGGGCAGAGGCCGTGGATGTCGGGGAGGGTGGTCATGGCGCTGTCCTACCGACCCTGCCGCCTTCCGTCACCCTCCCCACCCCCTTTCGCGCGACCGGGTCACGGTCCGAAAGCGGACGCGTTCAATGTCGGCTACGGGTGGAGAGCGGACATCGCCATGTGCAACGCTGGCTGCTTGGAGGCGTGGACGTTGCAACGACCATCTTGAATAAGATCAGGGCGGCCGCCCTCGTCGCTGAGGCACGACGGCTTTCGTCGGTCCATCAGACCGGACAGGCGTTCGAAAAGATGATCGCCGCCTATTCGTGTCTGGGGGAGCTTCCGCGCTCTGAGTGGATTGTGGTCGACGACGCTGTGAGATCATGTTCGGCAGGCTCAAAGACTGGCGGCGCGTAGCCCCTGCTACGATCGATGCCCGACCGTCTTCCTGTCCGCCATCGCTCTGGCGGCGACCGTGCCCTTCTGGCTATGAGTCCTGAGCCCTCAGGCGCTCTCAAACAGCGAGCGATGTACTGGTACATTGAAGTGATGGGGCATCCCATGTGTCGGCGCTACTCACGCCGCCTGGCTTGATTGGCGCGTTCCCCAATCCCCTCTAATTCCGGATAGCGAGATGTCCATGTCTGCTGCCACGCGAAATGCCCGCCTCGTCACCGGCTTGGCCCTCTGCCTGTCGGCGACCCTCGGAGCCGGGGTGGCCAGAGCCCAAGACCCATTCGCGATGCTGGACGCGCATGGGGCGATGAGCGCCCAGGCCCGGGACGCCGCGGACATGCACTCTCGATATAGCAGGCGCGATGATGATGAGCCTGAGCGGCGCTCCCCGCCACCGCGGAGTCTTTCGGCTGCGGAACGGGCGGCACTGGATGCCTTCGAGCTCGAAGAGCGGGCCCAGGAAGCTGCCAGAATCGAGCGCTGGCGAAACGGCTTCTGGGAGTTCTTTCGGAGTAACGAACCGGCTGACCCCGGAGAGTGGTGTGCCGCAATGTTCGTGAGCTCACAGGGAATGCTCACGCTCACGGGCGCTGACGAGACCTGGGATGGGGCCTTGCTACTGTTTGCAGGTAAGGACGTGCCGAAACCGCGCAGGAACCGGGAAGTCACCACGACCCTAACGCAGATTGGCGCGCCCCCCGCCACGGTTCGAGCCTTCCTCTTTGCCGCCGATCCCGCGATGGAGGGTTTTGGCACCATAGCCTTCGCCCTTCCTTCGATGGACGATGCGGTAGGCGGAACCCTCGACGAAAACGAGTTCGTGGTTGAGATCGACGGCCGGGAAGTTTTCCGCCTGAGTTACAAGGATGGAGCCAGGGCCCGCGACGAACTGCGAAGCTGCCTCCGTCGACGCTAAGTGGCGGAAGAGCGCGTCGTATTCGTACTGGCCGAGTTGTTCTTGGGAGCGTTGACGGCCTCGATGATCGAGTGCTGGCTTCGCCACCGGTGCTTCACCGAATGAGAGGCGGCCATCGTCGCATGCTGTCGAACTTGCAAGCGGCGAAATGACCACGGAGCTCTCACCCGTCACCCGTCGCAATTGAGGGCCGTCAAGGTCGAATTCTTGGGGTTTGGTTGACCGCACCGCCCGGCCCGCTCACGTCCCCGCTTCAACCGGGCTTGGCGATCTTCACCCAAATGCCTGCGACCAGAGGTACCGTCGCAACGAGGCCCCAAATGATCCAGCTACGGCATTCGCGCCGGTGGTGCTGTCAGTCTAACGCTAACTTGCCTCCACTTAGGCGCGG
Organism: Pseudomonadota bacterium; assembly: GCA_030856285.1. GTDB lineage: Bacteria > Pseudomonadota > Alphaproteobacteria > Caulobacterales > Caulobacteraceae > Brevundimonas. The sequence goes on along the minus strand of JALYPS010000239.1, from coordinate 5,709 downwards.
TGTGCGCGTTTCTGCTGACGATGCTTTATGCGCTGTTTTATGTCTCCGGATATAGAAACGGGAAAGACGCAGCCATGCGCGACAACCGGTCAGCGAGCGTCTCCTCGTCCTGAGATCAATGTCCGCTTTGGGTCGAAAGCCGACCGTCGCCGGAGGGTGGGAAGCAGACGTTTGGGGTGAGGCAAACTGGCTGCTAAGAAGCGGGTCAGTGGGCTGGCGGGGGACGGCTGATGGCGACGGCAACGGAGCGGGCTGAGCGGATCGAGCTTCTGGATGCCCTGCGCGGCTTCGCGCTGTTGGGCATCCTCTTGGCCAACATGCTCTACTGGTCAGGCTGGGGCGCAATGACTGGAGACCAGCGAATAGCCTTTGCAGGGACCGAGGCTGTCGCCTGGCAGTATCGTTTCCACCACCTTCTGGTGGACGGGAAATTCTACACGATCTTCTCACTGCTTTTCGGCATCGGCTTCGCACTCCAGATCGCGCGTCTCAGCGCACGGGGCATCGAAGGCCTTCGCGTGTATCGGAGGCGTGTTCTGGTGCTGCTCGGCATCGGTCTCGTCCACTCGTTGCTGATCTGGGACGGCGACATTCTGACGCTTTACGCGCTTCTGGGTTTGGTGCTGCCGTTCTTCTGCCAGTGGCGCGAGCGCAGCCTGCTGGTCGCCGCCGCCATTCTGATCTTTCTCGTACCCATTGCCGGCGCGTGGATATTCGAGCGGCTCGGCTGGGAGCCCCATCAACAGCTCTTCGCGCTTAGCAACGCCATCGCGGAGAGCATGGGGGCCGACACTTCGCCGCAAAAGGCGCTGGAGTGGCTCCGCCGGGACGATCTTGCGGGATGGGCATCCTGGCAGTTGAGCGGAACGCCATTTTCCTGGGCGCTGCGCCTCGAAAGCTGGCGCATTCCAAAGGTCCTCGGCATCATGCTGATTGGCATCGTCGTTGGGCGAAGGCTCGCCGCGGGCACATTGTTAGAGAACCGCAAGCTTCTTCGACAAGTGCTGGTGGCAGGGCTCGCAATCGGCCTTCCCGCCAGCGCAGCTTACGCCCTCATTCCGGGTCTGGGTCAGGCCGACTGGCCCTCTCTGATAGGCACTGTACCGCTCGCCTTGGCCTATGCAGCGGCGTTCGTGCTCCTCTGGCCTCGCGCTCGCCCGCTCCTGCGGCACTTCGTTCCAGTCGGCCGCATGGCGCTCACCAACTACCTCACTCACTCGGTGATCGGTCTGATCTTCTTTTACGGCATAGGCTTTGGGCTCGCCGGCACGTTGCAACCTCTCGCCTTCTACGCCATCGCGTTCCTGATCTTCACTGCTCAGGTGTTCTTCTCCAGATGGTGGTTGAGCAGACACGAGCAGGGGCCGGTGGAGGCGCTGTGGCGCATGGCGACCTATGGCGGAAAAGCGAGGCCGGTACCGGCTTGAATGTCCGCTTTGGGTCGGGAACTGTCCGTCGCCTTCGGGCGGAAAGCAGACCCTGCTGCTAGATCGACTTTTTGCTGAGCCGCTTCGGCGGGGTCGGCAGGCCGGCGCGCTGCACCTTGCGGGCCGCTGCTGCGAGGGCCGCTTTCAGGTGGCCCCGGCGGGCCCATGGTCGCCATGAGTCATGCGGCGTGATCGGGTCTCCGATGTGGAAAGTCGCGATAAAGGTGGCCATTGGCCCAATGGGCGTCGGCGCCAACGGTCGCAGGCGGCTGTAACCTGCCAGCCGCAGCGCCTCGATGGCCAGACCGACCCGACCTGCCTTGCTGAGCGCCGCCTGGACGACGCCGTCTTCACAGCCAAACCAATGGGCGATGATGCGGGTTCGAATGTCCGTGATGCGCGCCCGCTCCGGGGCGCCGCGGGCGCCGCGGGGCGCCTCGATCGACAGATCACATTCCGTGTCGAAGCCGAACGACCGGTTATTCAGGTTGCTCGATCCAACGCGCAACAGCACGTCGTCAATGATGGCCATCTTGGCGTGGACAATGATCGTGTGGCCCAGGGTGGTGATCGGGCTGTAGGCATGAAACCGCCCGAACTTGTCGGCGTCCTGCAGTCGCTTGAGAAACACCGACCGGGTGCGATCCATGGTGATCTGGTCGAAATAGCTCGGCGAATGTTGGGTCGAAACGAGGACGATCTCCGGGCCCTTCGGCTCTCCCAGGCGCGCGGCAAGCGCCTCGGCCATGATGGGAGAGGTGAGGTATTGGTTCTCCATATAGATACAGCGCTTCGCCGCCGCGATTGACGCCAGATAGAGCGCCTCGCTTTCCCGCACCTGCTTGACCTGCCGCCACGCCGCCACGCTGCGCGACAAACCCACGGAGACCTGACGAAAGTCGGGCTTTACGGCTGCCGGCCAGGCCGAGGGCGGGAGAGCGTCAGGCTCGGGCAAGGTCTCGTTGGTGGCCCGTAGCCAGCGATCGCGAAACAACTGCCCCAGAGCGCGCGCGGGGTCGCCGTCCACCACCGTCATCACCTCGTGGCGTGAATCGAAGCATTTGTTGTCGTGAGAGGTTTTCTCGCGGCGCGGATTGTTGTCGAGATGGTCAGGCGTGTCCCAGCGGTCGGGGCCGATGTCGCCGCCGCCACAGAACGCGACAGCATCGTCAACGACAATGACCTTCTGGTGATGCGAGGCGCCCACCGGCAAGGCGCCGTCCAGCACGAACTTCACCGGCGTGCCCGCGAAGCATTTGCGCGCCTTGAGTGGAAAGAAGTCCTGTGTCGCGGCGATCGGCATGGGCGACTTCCAGCACAGCACGCGCACGTCCAGCTCTGGCCGGCTGCAAGCGAGGTCTTTCAGGAAAGCGCCGAAGCGGTCGGCGTCCGGCCCCGTGCAGCCCGGCTGGGGGTCGAAAAGCGTGTCGGGATCAAACGCCCAGTTCAGCAAGTGGATCGAACGCCTGGCTCTGGACATGGCGTCCCTCGCGGCCAGGAAGTAATCCGCCATATCGAGCAGGAAGGCGGCTCGCGGGGCGACCCCGACGCGCCAGCAAGTGGTCCCCTCTTGTAGCAGCATTGTCAGATCCCCGAAGTGCGCGTGGCCGCGTCGTACGGCCGGCGGCTCAGACGCCACAACTGCTGAGCTTCCAGTCGCGTTCCGCCGCCAGCCGATCTCGTTGCGCAAACGGGATCGCAAGGGGTCGGGAGCAGACGGCCGGCCGGGGTCGAAAAGCGGACGCCCTCCGGCGTTTTCGCCCTACTCCCGCGCCGCCGCCGATGCCTGCCGCGCCGCCTCGAACTCGGCGCCGGGGTTCCACTCCGGCCAGGCCCGGCTGTCCGCCAGATCGCGGCCCACGAGGTACAGCAGGTTCACGTCTGTCGCCGCGGCGTCCATCACCCACTCCGCCGTCCATTCGTCCGAGGGCTTGTGATAGCGGTTGACCACATAGTCGCGGCTGGCCGCGTTATGGCCGGTGAAGCCCGCCGCCCCGAACAGGGCCGGCACTCCCATCTTCGCCAGCGGGAAATGGTCCGAGCGATAGAAGCCGCCGGCCTGGGGCGCCGGGTCGGGTATCAGGGTCCGGCCCTGTTCGGTCGCGCGCCGCTCCAGCCACGCATCCGTCTGGCTCTTGCCGGCCCCCATGACCACGATCTGCGCCGAGGCCTCGGCCCCCGGCAGGAAGCTGTCCATGTTGATATTGGCCACCGTCGTCTCCAGCGGCCAGACCGGATTGGCGGCGTAGTATTCGGCGCCCAGCAGCCCGGCCTCTTCCGCCGTCCAGGCCGCGAACACCACCGACCGGTCGGGCGCCGCGCCCGCCTTGAACAGCCGCGCCAGCTCGATCAGCCCGGCCACGCCCGTCGCATTGTCGACCGCCCCGTTATAGATGTCGTCGTCCCCCACCGGCGTGGCGCGGCCATAGGCGTCCCAGTGGGCGCCATACAGAACCGTCTCGTCCGGATGTCCGGCGCCCGGAATGCGGGCCAGCACATTGCGGCTCTCGATCCGGTCGGCGGTCTGGCCGAAGTCGATCGACAGGGTCACGCCTGTCAGCGTCACCGGCGTGAACGCCTGCGTCCGCGCCGCCTCGCGCAGGGCCGCATAGTCGAGGCCGGCGTCGCGGAACAGCTGCTCCGCCACGGGTCCCTGTATCCAGCCCTGGGCCGGCACCCGCTCGGCGTCCGGATCGGCCCGCACGATGTCGAATTTCGGCGCCGTCGACGACCCCTCCAGCACGCTCCAGCCATAGCCGGCGCCCGCCGTGTCGTGGATCACCAGCACCGCTGCCGCCCCCTGCCGCGCCGCCTCCTGGAATTTGTAGGTCCAGCGGCCGTAGAAGGTCATCGCATTGCCGTCGAACCGGCCCGCCACCGGATGCCCCTCGGGCGCGCCGAAGTCCGGATCGTTGACGATGACCAGCAGCACCTTTCCCTTCAGGTCCATGCCCTTGAAGTCGTCCCAGTCCCGCTCGGGCGCGCTGACGCCATAGCCGGCGAAGACCACCTCCGCGTCCGTGACCGTGATCCGGTCCACCGGCCGGTCGCTCGACACCAGCAGGTCCGGCCCCCGCGCCAGCGCCCGGCTCGCGCCGACCGCGCTGACCGTGATCGTCGCCGGCCCGTTCTGCCGCGTCCGCCCCAGCTGCGCCGTCTGCACCCACAGGCCGCCCGGCCCGCCCGGCTCCAGCCCCAGCGCCTGGAACTGGCGGACGATATAGTCGACGGTCCGCTGCTCGCCCGGCGTCGCCACCCCGCGCCCCTCGAACTCGTCCGAGGCCAGCACCCGCACATGTTCGTTCAGCCGCGCCGCATCGGCCTGCTGCGCCAACGCGGACGAGGCCGTCAGGGCCATCACGGCCACGGAAACGAGAAGGGTCAGGCGCATGGGATCATTCCGGGCGGGGAGGGAGGCCGCAACCTGACCCGCCGCCGCCCGCCTGTCGAGCGTCACCGCGTCTCCAGCCACCTCAGCACGCCCTCGGCCGCTGCGACGCCCGAGGCCATCGACGCCTGCAGCAGATAGCCGCCCGTCGGCGCCTCCCAGTCCAGCATCTCTCCCGCCACGAACACGCCGGGCAGGGCCGTCAGCATCAACCCTTGATCCACCTGATCCAGCTTCACCCCGCCCGCGGACGAAATCGCCCGGTCCAGCCCCTGCACCCCGGTCAGCGTCAGCCGCACCGCCTTGATCCGTTTCGCCAGCTTGTCCGCGCCCGGCGGCAGTTCCCCCGGGATCTCCCGCAGCAGGCCGACCGCCGGCGCCGACAGCCCGCCCGCCTTCCTCAGCCAGTTGGTCACACTGTCCTTGCCGCGCGGCCTGGCCAGCCGCCCCGCCAGCGCCTCGACCGACAGATCGGGCCGCAGGTCGACCGTCAGGCTCGCCGTCCCGTCCCGCTCCACCGCCTCGCGCAGCGCCGCCGACAGCGCATAGACCGCCCCGCCCTCGAGCCCGTAGCGCGTCACCATCGCCTCGCCCCGCACCGTCCGGTCCCCATGCGTCAGGGCGATCGGCTTCAAGGGTTGACCAGCGAACCGTTCAGCGAACACCTCGCTCCATGCCACGTCGAACCCGACATTCGACGGCCGGAACGGCTCGACCGCCACCCCTTCGGTCTCAAGCCATTCCCGCCACGCCCCGTCCGAACCCAGCCGCGGCCAGCTGGCCCCGCCCAGCGCCAGAACCACCGCGTCCGGCGTCTCGACCCGCCGGCCGCCCGGCGTCTGGAATGCCCATTCCAGCCGATCGTCATCCCGGCGAAGGCCGGGACCGGAACAC
>JALYPS010000230.1 GCA_030856285.1 Pseudomonadota bacterium | reverse complement strand
CCCTGATACTGTTCGGCGATCAGGTCCTCGACCGTCGTCGCCTCGTCGGCCGCGTGGCCCCATAGTTCCGTTCGCACCTTCTTGTGCAGGGCCTCGGCGAAGGCCTCCGCAAGACGGTCGGCCAGTGCCGTCGCCATGATCGAGGAATAGTCGTCGCCGGCGTCCTTGAACCTTTTAGCGATCTCCAGCTCGCCATGTCCGGCGGTGACCGCGAAGGCGCCGATATAGTCCCGACCGGTTTCGGCCACGAAGTCCGAGAGCGCCAGATTGGGCTTGCCGTTCGACTTCTTGATCTGCTGCCGCAGGGTGTGGAAGCGGGCTATCTCCTCCGTGCGAGTCTCGTCGGCATAGACGGCGATGTCGTCGCCGACGGCGTTGGCGGGCCAGAAGCCGACCACGCCGCGCGCGGTGAACCATTTCCCGTCGACGATCCGCTTCAGCATGGCCTGGGCGTCCTTGAACAGGTCGCGCGCGGCCTCGCCGACGATCTCGTCCTCGAGGATCAGCGGGTAGCGGCCGATCAGCTCCCAGCTGGCGAAGAAGGGCGTCCAGTCGATGTGATCCGCCAGATCGCCGAGGTCCCAGCTGTCGAAGGCGCGCACGCCCAGGAACGACGGCGCGCAGGGCAGGGGCGTCGCCGGATCGGGCTGGAAGCGATTCTGGCGGGCGGCGGGCAGGGACGCCCGGGCCTTGACCTCCTGACCCCGCGCATACTGCTCGCGGATGCGGACGTATTCGTCGCGCGTGATGGCCTCGTTCTTCGCCCGTTCGGTCTTCGACAGCAGGCCGGACACCACGCCGACGGCGCGGCTGGCGTCGATGACATAGGTGGTCGAGCCGGCATGATAGCCGGGCTCGATCTTCACCGCCGTATGGGTCCGGCTGGTCGTCGCGCCGCCGATCAGCAGCGGAATGTCGAAGCCGCGCCGCTCCATCTCGCGCGCCACGAAGACCATCTCGTCCAGCGACGGGGTGATCAGGCCCGACAGGCCGACGATGTCGACCTTGTGCTCGACGGCAGCATCGAGGATGCGGTCCGCCGGGACCATGACGCCCAGGTCGATGACTTCGTAATTGTTACACTGCAGGACGACGCCGACGATGTTCTTGCCGATGTCGTGGACGTCGCCCTTGACCGTGGCCATCAGGATGCGGCCGGCCTGCTCGCGCGGCTTGCCGGCCTTTTCGGCCTCCATATAGGGCTCCAGCCAGGCCACGGCCTGTTTCATCACCCGGGCCGACTTGACCACCTGCGGCAGGAACATCTTGCCCGAGCCGAACAGGTCGCCGACCACGTTCATCCCGTCCATCAACGGGCCTTCGATGACGTGCAGCGGCCGGTCGACAGACAGGCGGGCCTCCTCGGTGTCGGCGTCGATATAGTCGGTGATGCCGTTGACCAGGGCGTGTTCGATCCGCTTGCCGACGGGGGCGTCGCGCCATTTCAGATCGACGACCCGGGCCACGCCCTTGTCGCCCTTGTAGTTGGGGGCGATGTCGACGAGCCGTTCGGTGTTCGAAACGTTGGTCCGCTGCGGCCGGTTCAGGATCACGTCCTCGACGGCTTCGCGCAGCGTCGCCTCGATGTCCGTATAGACGGGCAGGTCGCCGGCGTTGACGATGCCCATGTCCATGCCTGCCTGAATGGCGTGGTACAGGAAGACGCTGTGGATCGCCCGGCGCACCGGCTCATTGCCGCGGAAGCTGAACGAGACGTTCGACACGCCGCCGGACACCCGCGCGTACGGCAGGGTCGCCTTGATGACCTTCGTCGCCTCAATGAAGTCGACGGCGTAGTTGTCGTGCTCCTCGATCCCCGTCGCCACGGCGAAGATGTTGGGGTCGAAGATGATGTCCTCGGGCGGGAAGCCGACCTCGTCCACCAGGATACGATAGGCGCGGGTGCAGATCTCGATCTTGCGCGCGGCGGTGTCGGCCTGACCGACCTCGTCGAAGGCCATGACCACCACGGCGGCTCCGTAGCGCAGGCATTTCACCGCCTGTTCGCGGAACTCGGCCTCGCCGGCCTTCATCGAGATCGAGTTCACGATCGGCTTGCCCTGGACGCACTTCAGGCCCGCTTCGATGACCTCCCATTTCGAGCTGTCGATCATCACCGGCACGCGGGCGATGTCGGGCTCGGCCGCGATCAGGTTCAGGAAGGTGACCATGGCCTGCTGCGAATCCAGCAGGCCCTCGTCCATGTTGATGTCGATCACCGAGGCGCCCGCCTCGACCTGCTGACGCGCCACCGACAGGGCGGCGGCATAGTCGCCGTCGATGATCAGCTTCTTGAATTTGGCCGAGCCGGTGACGTTGGTCCGCTCACCGACGTTGATGAAGGTGGAACGCACTAGGCTACCAATTCAAAGGGTTCGAGGCCGGACAGCCGCATGGCCACGGGTCGCTCCGGAATCTCCCGCGTCGGCAGTTTCGACACCGCCTCCGCCGTGTGCCGGATGTGGTCCGGCGTCGTGCCGCAGCAGCCGCCGACGATGTTGACCAGGCCCGAGGCGGCCCATTCCTCGAGGAAGTGGGCGGTCTGGTGCGGTTCCTCGTCATACTGGCCCATCGCGTTGGGCAGGCCGGCATTGGGATAGGCGGCGACCAGCGTATCCGCCACCCGCGACAGCTCGGCAATGAAGGGCCGCATGAGGTCGGCGCCCAGCGCGCAGTTGAAGCCGACGGCGAACGGTTTGGCGTGACGCACGCTGTTCCAGAAGGCCTCGGCCGTCTGGCCTGAAAGCGTCCGTCCCGAACGATCGGTGATGGTGCCCGAAATCCAGATCGGCAGGGCCTCCATGCCCTCGTCCTCGAGGTCTTTGATGGCCTTGATCGCCGCCTTGCAGTTCAGCGTGTCGGTGATGGTTTCGATCAGATACAGGTCGACCCCGCCCTCGTTCAGCGCCCGCACCTGATGGCGGTAAGCGTCATAGACCTGATCGAACGTCACCAGCCGCGCGCCCGGGTCGTTCACGTCCGACGACATCGACAGCATCTTGTTCAGCGGCCCGATTGACCCGGCGGCGAAGCGCGGCTTGTTCGGCTCCTTCTCGGTCCAGCGGTCGGCGGCGGCGCGGGCCAGTTTCGCGCCTTCCAAGTTGATGTCCCACACGGACTGGTCGTCCAGTTTGTAATCGTCCTGGGCGATCGTGGTGGCGGAGAAGGTGTTGGTCTCGGAGATGTCGGCGCCGGCGCCGAAATACTGGTCGTGCAGGCCGGCGATGATGTCGGGCCGGGTCAGACACAGAATGTCGTTATTGCCCTTCATCTGGCCTTTGTGGCCGGCGAAGCGCTCACCGCGGAAATCCTCTTCCGACAGTTCGCTGCGCTGGATCATCACGCCCCATGCGCCGTCGAGCACAAGGATGCGCTCCGTTGCTGCCCTGTGCAGGGCGGCGATGCGTTCGCTGCGGGGAAGGGGGGAACTCATACCGTGGCGGCCTTCGTCTCGCGCACGCCCAGCACCCGGCAGATCGCATAGACCAGGTCCGCGCGGTTCAGGGTGTAGAAGTGGAAGTCCGCGAACCCCTCTTCCTGCAGACGCGCGCAGGTTTCGGCGGCCACCGAGGCGGCGATCAGTTTGCGCGTCTCCGGGTCGTCGTCCAGCCCGTCGAAATGGGCCGCCAGCCAGTCGGGCACGGCCGCGCCGCACGCCGCCGACATCCGCTTCAGGCCGTTGAAATTGCTTACTGGCATGACGCCGGGGATGATCGGGACGGTCACGCCCGCCGCCCGCACCCGGTCCCGGAACCGCAGGAAGGCGTCGATGTCGAAGAAGAACTGGCTGATCGCCCGCGTCGCTCCGGCGTCGACCTTGGCCTTCAGCACGTCGAGGTCGTGCGCCGCTGACGGGCTCTCGGGGTGGCCCTCAGGATAACAGCCGACGATCACATCGAACCCGCCCCTGGCGGTGATGGCGGCGGTCAGTTCAGTGGCGTTGGCGTAGCCGTCCGTACGCGGAACATAGGCGCCGCCGATGCCGCTCGCGCCCGGCGGATCGCCGCGAAGGGCCACGATGTGCCGCACTCCCGCTTCGCGATAGCCCTCGATCACCGAGTCGACCTCGTCGCGGCTGGCCTCAACGCAGGTCAGGTGGGCCGCCGGCGTCAGGGCTGTCTCGGCGAGGATCCGCTGTACCGTCCGGTGCGTACGCTCGCGGGTCGAGCCGCCGGCGCCGTAGGTCACTGAGACAAACTCCGGGGCCAGCGGAGCCAGCCGGGTCACGGCCTTCCACAGATTGGCCTCGGCCTCGTCAGATTTCGGCGGGAAGAACTCAAACGACACGCGCGGCCGCGACAGATCCTGCCCCGCCCGCGCCACCGGACCCAGCGGCGACAGCAACAGGGCCCGGGCCTCGGCCAGGCTGCGGGGGGCGATGCTCATGCGACCTTCTCCGCGGCCAGGGCCGGGCGTTCTGCGGTCCAGATCGAGACCGTCAAACCATCCGTGTCAGGGGGCAGGGCGATCGGCGCGCTGGGCGTCAGCCCGGCTTCGGTCAGCCAGCGGCGCATCTCGCCATCGGCGAAGCCCAGCCGGCGGTGCTGATGCTCTTCGCGCAGATATTCCAGCTGATGCGGGGCGAAATCGACGATCAACAACCGCCCGCCGGGCATGACCAGCCTTGCCGCCTCGGCCACCGCCGCCGCCGGATCGGCGAGGTAGTGCAGCACCTGATGCACCATCACCAGGTCGGCGCTTTGTTCGGGCAGGCGGGTGGCGAAGATGTCGCCGTGGCGCAGCTCGACCCTGTCCAGCCCGGCCTTCGTCACATTGGCGCGGGCGATGTTGAGCATGTTCTGGCTGAGATCCAGCCCGACCGACATCTTCGCCTTCCTGCCCAGCAGGGTCAGCATCCGGCCCGAGCCGGTGCCCAGATCGACGACCCGCTCGAACGGGCCGTTCCCGGCCGCGCGGGTGATGGCCGCCTCGACCGCGCTTTCGCTGACGTACAGCGAGCGGATGCGGTCCCACTGGGGCGCGACCCGCTCGAAATAGGCGCCGGCGGCCAGTTCGCGGTCCCGCCGGACAGCCTCCAGCCGCCGGTCGTCGGCCTCGCCCGCTGAGACGTCCAGCAGGTCCAGCACCGTATCGATCAATCGCCGCGCCGGCAGATCCGAGGACAGGCGGTAGAAGACGCGCGCGCCATCGGGAAACCGCTCGATCAGGCCGGCGTCGCTCATCAGCTTCAGATGCCGGGACACCCGCGGCTGGCTCTGGTCCAGAATGCGCGCCAGCTCCATCACCGACAGTTCCTCGCCGGCCAGCAGCGACAGCACCCGCAAGCGGGTCGGCTCGCCTGCGGCGCGCAGGGCCTCGACGGTTTGGTCTGCGGTCAACGACATCCCTTTATATAAGGATATCCTTATATGATTTGGCAAGGAAAATTGCTGGTCAGACGCCGGATACGGGGCCAGTCTGCGTGCAACGGCTAACTGTTGTCGTGAGGCTGCCCATGTCCCGTCGCCTGACTGCCCTGATTACCCCCTTCATCCTCGTTACGGCCCTTGCCGGATCGGCCTCTGCCCAAGCCCCAGTGCAGGACGGCATGGGCGCGGGCATGCAGGGGATGCCCCGCGCCGCCGAAGAGGTCCGGCCGTGGACCGAAGGGCTGTTCGCCCGGCTCGACGCCAACCAGGACGGCGCCCTCGTGGAGGGCGAGCTGGCGGTTCTGGACAGTCCGTCAGGCGGCGGGAGCCGCTTCCGGGCGATGATCCTTCGGGCAGACGCGGACGCCGACGCCCGTGTCACCCTCGAAGAGCTGGCCGGCGGGACGCAACAGATGTTCGAACGCATGAGCCGCCGAGGCGGCCCGGGTATGGGAGGCGGGGGTATGACGGCCCTGCCGCGCAGCGCGGACGCCGTGGCCCCGTGGTCAGGGGGTCTGATGACCCGTCTCGACGTCAACCAGGACGGAGCCATCACGGGCAACGAGCTGGCCGTCCTGGCCAATCCGACCGTCGCCGCCATGGGCGGGTCGCGCATGCGCGCCATGATCGTCCAGTCGGACGCCAACCGGGACTCCCGCATCAACGCCGAGGAACTGGCCGCCGGGGCGCAGCGAATGTTCACCCGCATGGACCGCAACGGCGACGGCCAGCTGGCCGACGACGAACTGCCCCAGCGCCCGCCGGCGCCCGCGCCCATGGCGATGCCGCCTCCGGCCTCGACCATGCCCAGCTTCCCGGATATGCCGCCCGACGGGGGTTGATCTAGGGAACCGGCGTCTTCAGCGGCTCGCCCGCAAAGGCCGCCCGCAGGTTCTGGATCAGCAGCATCAGCATGCCCTGGACCGCCTCGGTGGTCGCCCCGCCGGTGTGCGGCGTCAGGACTGTGTTCGGTACATCGACCCAGCGCGCCGCCCCGGTCGGCTCCTCCTCGAACACATCCAGCGCCGCCTGACCCAGCCGTCCGTCCTTCAACGCCGCGATCAGGGCGGTCTCGTCGACCAGCTGCCCGCGCGCGACATTGACCAGCAGCCCTTGCGGCCCCAGCGCCTCGATCACCTCCCGCGAGATCAGGCCGCGGTTGCTGTCATCGGCCTTGCAGGCGACCACCAGTATGTCGCTCTCCCGCGCCAGCTCCAGCAATGAGTCCGCGCGCGGCCACGAGCTCGCCTTCTCGCGCGGCCCCCACCAGCGCACGGCCATCCGCATCGCCTCGGCGCGTCGCGCCACCGCCTCGCCGATCGAGCCCAGGCCGACGACGCCCAGCCGCTGGTCCTTCAGCGACGGGGTGATCATCTTGGCGTCCACGGTCCAGCTGCCTGCCCGCAGGGCCCGGTCGCCGGCCGCGATCTGCCGCCGCGCGGCGATGATCAGCCCCAACGCGTGATCCGCCACATCCTCGTGATTGACCCCCGGCGCATGGCTGACCGGCAGCCCCCGAGCCCGGCACCAGTCGACATCGATCCCGTCATAGCCGGAGGTGAAACAGGCGATCAGCTGCAGCGCCGGCAGGCTTTCGATCAGCGCCTTGTCCAGCGGGAACTCCCCCGCCACCACCAGCGCCCTGATCTGCCCCTGCGCCTCCGCCGGCGGCCCCTCCCAGAACCGGTAGACGGTGTAGTCGTTCTCCAGAAAGGCCGTCAGCGGCGCGAGGTGGCGCTGCATGATGAGGAGGGTAGGGCGGTGGGGCATGGGGCACAGACTAGGCTCAGCAAACGGCGCGGTCCAAGGGGCATTGGACGACCCGTGAAACGCCATTAGGTTGAACCCATGGTCGAGCCGGTCTCAATCGCCTGCGGCGTTCTCTATGCCGGTCTTGGCAAAGTCCTGTGGGACGGCGCGGTCAAGGTCGGTGACCAGGCATTGGGCGGCCTTATCGGCAACCGGACGGATGCGGCAGCCGTAGCGATCGGCCGGGCTCTGCATGGTCGGTTGCTGGCCCGGCGCGGCCTCAGCGAGAACCACGACATCGCCCGCGCCCTGCGCCGCGCCCAGATCGTCGCGACTGAATTCGTCATCGAAGCCTATGCGCGCGGCGCGGGCGCCAATCCGCCGGTCGCCTTTCTGGCCAGTGTCCGGGCGGGTTTGAAGGCCGCGCACAAGGATGTCGCCGCGTTCAAGTGGGACGAAGACACCGAGGCGGCGATGTTCGCCAGCTATCAGCAGGCCTTCCGTGAGCCCCAGGAAGCGGATGATCCCGCGACCAGTCTGGCGCGCCTTGCGGACCAGACGACTTTGGTCGCATGGGCCGAGGTCGAGCAGTGGGCCGACGGCGCCCATGCCCCGGAGCGGTTGAAGCAGCGGTTTTTCGGCCAGGCGTCGCAGATCGTCGGCTTCCACGACGCCTGGTGCGGCGAGGTGGTCGAGGCCATGAAGACCGACGAGCGGTTCAAGACCATTTTCGTCGCCGACAAACTTGTGGAGATCGGCGACGTCGTCATCGACGGCCGGGCCGTCCTCGACCGTCTGGAGGACGCGACCGAGGGTGTCCGGGAACAACTGGGCGAAATGGAGCGCTGGCTGGCGGGGCAGTTCGATGAGCAGCGACGGCTTCACCACGAGACGCATGACATGCTTCACGAGCACCACGACATGCTCCGCCGCATCGAAGAGATGGTGCGGGCGCAGGGTCGAACGCTGGAGCCGGATGAACGCGCGGCAGTTGAAACAACGCTTGAAGACGTCGCTGCTTCGACGGAAGAGGATATGGAAGAAGCCCGTGCCGGTCTGTCCGACGAAGATCCGATTGCGCTGATAGACGGCTTGGAGGCCGCGGCCAGCCGTGATGCAGCCAAACGACTGAGGCAGGCGGGCGCTATCGCCTATGCGGTCGATGTGGAGCGCGCCCTGCGAATCTACGGCAAGGTGGCGGTCTTGGAGCCCAAGGATCACTGGACCCACATTCAGCTCAGTCGTCTGCATGTGATCGCTGGCGATCTGACGGCGGCGGCGCGGGCGGCGAACGATGCACTGGCAAGTGCGGAGGATCAGCGGGACCGGATGGTCGGGTTGAACACACTCAGCGATCTCGCCAGATATGAGGGCGACTTGCCGGGCGCCCGCCAAGCTTCCGAGGAAGCTCTGCTGATTGCCCGGGATTTGTCCGCGCGTGATCCGGACAACACTGGGAAGCTGCGCGACCTGTCGATCAGCTACAACAAGATCGGCGATATCGCGCGAGCTGAGGGCGATCTTCCTGGAGCTCGCAAGGCCTACGAGGATCGACTGATCATCCGCAATGACCTGTCCACACGAAGCCCGCAAGACACCGATCATTTGCGGGATCTGTCAGTCAGCTTCAACAAGCTCGGCGATGTGGCGCAACTGGAAGGTGATCTGATTGGTGCCCGCAAAGCCTATGAGGATGGCTTGATTATCCGTTCCGAACTATCGGCGAGCGATCAAAAGAACATCGAATGGCTACGCGACCTCGCGGTGAGCCACGACAGACTCGGCGACGTGGCCCAGGCAGAGCGTGACCTCCCTAGAGCGCGCCGGGCCTATGAGGATGGTTCGGCCATTGCCCAGGACTTGGCTGCGCGGGATCCGAAAAACACCCGATGGCTCCGCGACCTGTCCATCAGCTATCACAAGCTCGGCGATGTCGCACGAGCGGAAGGCGATCTCACCGGAGCGCGCAAGGCCTATGAAGATGGTCAGCGCATTCGCCACGACCTGTCCGCGCGGGATCCGAAAAACACCGACTGGATGCGCGACCTGTCTGTCAGCTACGGAGGCTTAGGGGAGTTGGCGCGCGCAGAGGGTGACCTCCCGGGTGCGCGTAAGGCCCATGAAGATGCTCTGGTCATCATCCTAGATTTGTGCGCGCGCGATCCGAAAAACACTGATTGGCTCCGCGACCTGTCAGTCAGCTACGAAAAGCTCGGTGACGTGACGGAGCAGCTTGGTAATGTCCCCGGGGCGATTGCTCTCTATCAAGAGAGCCTTCCGATCGCCGAGCATTTGGCCGCTCTCGATCCGCGCAACGCGCGATGGGCACTGGACATCGAGATCACCCGCCGCCGGTTGGCGGAGCTTGAGACTAAGACCGGCTAGGTCCAATCGACATTCAGGGATTCACGCGCGGCCGGATGCGTGATTCATAGGTCTCCGCTTTGGCGGAGGTCTGCGATGGGCGTGAAGCGTTACGAACTGGACGAAACCCAGTGGGCGCGGATTGCGCCCTTGCTGCCGGGCAAGGCGTCGGACCCGGGTCGGACGGGTTCCGACAACCGGCTGTTCGTGAACGGGGTGCTCTGGGTTCTGAGGTCCGGAGCGCACTGGCAGGATCTTCCCGAGCGCTATGGCAAGTGGAAGACGGCCCACAAGCGCTTCAGTCGTTGGGCGGCGGCGGGGGTGTGGGAGAAGGTCTTCGCCGACCTCGTCGAGGATCGGGACAACCAGTATCTGATGCTCGACTCGACATTGGTGCGTGCTCATCAGCAGGCGACGACGGGCCGGGGCAGCGGCTCAAAAAAGGGGGCCTCGATCCGGCTGTGGGGCGTTCCCGAGGTGGACTGACGACCAAGGTCCACATGGCCTGCGACACGCTCGGACGGCCGGTCCGCTTCCTGATCGCGCCGGGGCAGAGCCACGACATTCTCGCCGTCCCGGCGCTTCTGGAAGGCTATCGGCCCAAGGCCGTCCTCGCCGACCGGGCCTACGATGCCAACAGCCTGCGCGCCTACCTGGCCGGGATCAGCGCCGAGGCCGTCATCCCATCGACCCGCTCGCGCAAGGCCCCGATCACGCACGACCCCCTGCTCTACAAACTGCGCAACCGTGTCGAGAGATGCTTCAACAAGCTCAAGCACTTCCGGCGCTTCGCGACACGGTTCGACAGGCTGGCCCGCCACTACCTCGCCTTCATCCACATCGCCGCATCAATGCTCTGGATACGCTGAATGTCGATTCGTCCTAG